>JBILYW010000156.1:0-7214 GCA_044377555.1 Pseudomonas sp. | reverse complement strand
TACAGGGGATAGCCGATGGCAACCAGCAGCGTGGTCCAGGAAAAACCGCCCACCCGGTACACCTCGTTGGCGACCCCCAGGGTAGCCAGTGCCGCGGCGATTTTTTGCAGATGCGAGAGCTGTTCGCCATACACCATGCGCCCGGTAAGAAGCATGGTCAGCGGCAACAGGAAGTAACCCAGGGAGACGTCAAGGCTGTGGCCATTGAGCGGTGCCCACAAAAACAGCCAGAGCTGGACCCCCACCAGTGCGCTGGACGCGGCCAGCACGGCAACGAACCGGGGTTGCGCACGAAGCCGCGAGACGATCACCGGCACCAGCCGCCAATCGCCGGAGAAGCACATGAACAGGGTCATGCAGGGCAGGGTCAGGAGCATCCGCCAGCCGAAGATTTCGGCGCCGCTCAAGGGCCAGAGCAGGGATGTGAAGTAATACATGACACCGAACAGGCTCGATGCCAGAACTGATAGAACAATACCTTTGGACACAACAGCCTCGTTGAAACACGCATTTTGATTATTAGAAGTGCGTAGCTTGAGGCCCTGTGAGCTGTAGGGCAAATTCTTGATTAGATGTGGGAGCGGGCTTGCTCGCGATGCAGACAACTCGGTTTCACCGTCAAACCTCAGCGCTACCATCGCGGGCAAGCCCGGCTCCCACAGGCTGTGCTCGATTATGCGTTTTTAATGCCCCGGGTCATGCGTAATGCCAGCAGGCTGCCGCCCACAATCACGGCGGCCAGGAAGTACAGGGCCGCATCAGTGGAGCCGGTGGCGTCTTTTACAAAACCCACCAGGTACGGGCTAAGGAAGCCGGCCATCTGCCCCATCGAGTTGATCAGAGCCAGACCGCCCGCTGCGGCCCCTGCGCTGAGCATCGCGGTAGGCACCGGCCAGAACATCGGCAAACCGGTCAGGGCGCCCATGGTGGCGATGGTCAGGCCCAGGATCGCAATGGCCGGCTGTGTGGCGAAATTCACCGCAATCACCAGGCCCACGGCGCCCATCAGCATCGGGACCACCAAATGCCAGCGGCGCTCCTTGTGCAAATCAGCGGAGCGGCCCACCAGCAGCATGAACACCGCCGCCAGCAGGTACGGGATCGCGCTGATCCAGCCGATCACCAGAGTGTCGCTGAAGCCCAGGCTCTTGATGATCGAGGGCAGCCAGAAGTTGATCGCGTATACGCCGCTCTGAATGCAGAAATAAATCAGGCCAAAGGCCCAGATGGCCGGGTTCTTGAATACCGCCAGCAGCGAGTCGGTCGAAGACGAGGCCGGCTTGCTGGCGGCATCCAGACGGTGGTCCGCTTCCAGTACCGCCCGTTCATGCGCCCCCAGCCATTTGGCGTTGGCAAAACTGTCGCTGAGCAGGTAAATCGCCAGGCCGCCCAGCACCACAGTGGGAATCCCTTGCAGCAGGAACATCCATTGCCAGCCGGCTAGACCGCCCTGACCTGCAGCGAAGTGGCTGAGAATCCAGCCCGAGAATGGTCCGCCGATCAGGCCCGAGACAGGGATGGCGCACATGAACAGTGCCATGATCCGGCCCCGGCGAAAGCTCGGAAACCACTGCGAGAGGTACAGCACCACGCCCGGAAAGAAACCCGCTTCAGCGGCGCCGGTCAGCAAGCGCAGGGTGTAGAACCCGGCAGGAGTGGTGACAAACATCAGGCAGGTCGACAAGGTGCCCCAGGCAATCATCATCACCGCGATCCAGCGGCGCGGGCCGAACCGGGTGAGGGCCAGGTTGCTCGGCACGCCACACAGCACGTAGCCGATGAAGAAGATCCCGGCACCCAGGCCGTAGACGGTTTCGCTGAACTTCAGTGCGTCGAGCATCTGCAACTTGGCAAAGCCGACGTTTACCCGGTCGAGGTAATTGAACAGATAGCAGATGAAAATGAAGGGGATCAAACGCAAGGTGATGCGCTTGTAGATGGCGTTTTTATCGTCATCGCTGATCAGCGACGCGGCGGCGCTCTGTGACATCTTATGTCTCTCTTTATTATGATTTTTCACGATCCAGGGGTAACGTTGATCGCAGCTCGAGTCTCGGTCACCGCAGCGCCGCTGTCTTTGTGCTACCGCACAGCATTTTCCCGAGTCACCTGTGCCCGTGAACAAACGTTTCCAAGGATTGTCACCCTATGTTTGAACTGGATCATGATTTGGCGCAGGACATCGTGGATCGCGCGATGGCCATCCTGCCGTACAACGTTAACGTTATGGACAGCCAGGGCCTGATCCTGGGCAGTGGCGAACCCGAGCGTATCAATACCCGGCACGAAGGGGCGCAACTGGTGCTGGCCAATGGACGGGTGGTCGAAATCGACGCCCAAACCGCCAAGTGCCTCAAGGGCGTGCAGCCGGGCATCAACCTGCCACTGCTGCTGGATCAGCGGCTCATCGGCGTGCTGGGCCTTACAGGCGAGCCGGAACTGCTGCGCACTTACGCCGAACTGGTGCGCATGACCGCCGAAATGCTGGTTGGCCAGCGCCATCAGCAGGCCGAGCAACAGTGGCGGCGTCAGCGCTGCGATGATCTGGTGGCCTTGTTGCTGAGCGAGGGCGGCGACTCCCCGCGGCTGATCGACGAGGCCCAGCAACTGGGGCTCAAGCCACAGCTGTCGCGGATTCCGTATCTGTTCGAGCTGGGCAAGGGCCAAAGTGCCGAGGCCCTGAGTGCGTGGCTGCAATCGCGCTATCCGGACAGCTGGTGCGTGAGCCCCGCAACGGGTTCGCTGTTGTGGTGCCGGCCGGCAACGGCTGCGCTCGATGATCTGCGCCTGCTGGAGAAACTCGACAGCCAGGGCTGGCAGGTGCTGCGCATTGCGGCAGGCGGCCAGGCCGATGCACTCAAAGGCTTGCGCCGCTGTTATCGCCGGGTCGGGGATTTATTGGCCTATGGCCGTGATGTGTTGCCGCAAACACGGCTGCTGACCCTCAACCGGTACCGGTTGCCGGTGATGCTGTGGCGCCATCGCAATGACGATGCCCTTGAAGAGTTGCTCGGCCCGTTGCACAAGGTGGTCGCCAAGGACAGCAACGGCCAGCTGATTGCCACACTGCGCAGCTGGTGTGAACACGACGGCCAGAGCCAGGCCTGTGCAGATGCCCTGGGCATTCACCGCAACAGCCTGCGCTATCGCATGGAACGTATTGCCGAATTGAGCGGGGTCGACCCCTTGAGCCTCAACGGGATGCTGGCCTTGTACCTGGGCGTACAGTTGCTGGCGCAGAGCTGATTGTCAGAATGAACAACAAACCCTGTGATTGCTTGTGCGCCCGACTGGCGTGTTTATGCCCGGTTACTGGCAGCATGGATGCATAAGAACTGGAGATGCGCCCCATGAAAATCGTGATTGCCCCCGACTCGTTCAAAGACAGCCTGAGTGCCGAAAAAGTCGCCGATGCCATTGCCGCCGGCCTGGCCGATGTTTTCCCCCAGGCGCAGCTGGTCAAATGCCCGATGGCTGACGGCGGCGAGGGCACGGTTGAGGCCATTGTGGCCGCGGGCAATGGCCAGTTACGCCGCAATCAGGTGCAGGGCCCGTTGGGGGCGCCCGTCGAGGCCCATTGGGGCTGGCTGCCGGACAGCCACACGGCAATCATTGAAATGGCCGAAGCCAGCGGTTTGCAGCTGGTTGCGCCGGGGCAGCGCGATGCGTGCATCAGTAGCACGTTCGGCACCGGCGAGTTGATCAGGGCCGCGCTGGATGCGGGCGCCCAGCGCGTCATCCTGGCCATCGGCGGCAGTGCCACCAATGATGCCGGGGCCGGCGCGTTGCAAGCGTTGGGCCTGGGGCTGTTCGACGAGCAGGGCAACAGCCTGACGCGCGGCGGTCTGGCATTGGCCAGGGTGGCCCGTATCGATCTGGGCGGCCTGGACCCGCGACTGGCCCGGGTACGCTTTGAGATTGCCGCAGATGTTAATAACCCGCTGTGCGGGGAGCAGGGTGCCTCGGCGATTTTTGGCCCGCAAAAAGGCGCCTCACCCGAGCAGGTCCGGCTACTGGATCAGGCGCTGGGGCACTTTGCCGATCATTGCGCCCGGGTCCTGCCCAAGGATGTGCGCCAGGAGCCTGGCTCGGGGGCCGCAGGCGGGCTGGGTTTTGCCGCCAAGGCGTTTTTCGGCGCGCAGTTCCGCGCCGGGGTTGAAGTGGTGGCAGAGCTGGTGGGGCTGGCCGAGGCGGTCAAGGGGGCCGATCTGGTGATCACCGGTGAAGGCCGTTTCGATGCGCAGACCTTGCGCGGCAAGACCCCCTTTGGCGTTGCGCGCATCGCCCGGGCCCAAGGCGTGCCGGTGGTGGTGTTGGCCGGCACCCTGGGCGAGGGTTATCAGGCCCTTTACGAGCACGGGATCAACGCGGCATTCGCCTTGACCAGCGGCCCGATGAGCCTGCAGGACGCCTGCGCCCGGGCGCCGCAACTACTGACAGATCGGGCGCGGGACATTGCGCGTTTGCTGAGCTTGTCGGCACGGTAAACGAGGGTCGAGGCACGAGGCTGCGATGGGGGGCGCTGCCAGGTGCCTCGTCAGCGACTACAGGTCACAGATTCGTGTAAGCTTTGCGGTTCTTCGCATTCGACCCTTAGCGAGCCCTATGCCGTCGCTCTTCAAACGCTCCTTGCTGCCCAAACTGCGCAGCTTTCCGTTGTCCGCCGATGCGTTCAGCATCTTGCCCAGTGCGGCTGAATTTCGTCGCTGCCTGCTGGAGCAGATCGCGGGCGCACGCCATCGCATCACGCTGGTGGCCTTGTACCTGCAGCAGGATGAGGCCGGCCAGGAGATCCTGGATGCCCTGCACGCCGCCAAGGCAGCGCGCCCCGAACTTGAAATCCTGGTGGTGGTCGACTGGCTGCGGGCCCAGCGTGGCCTGATTGGTGCGGGCAAGCAGCCCGGCAATGCGGCCTGGTATCAGGCGCAAACCGCAGCACACCCGACCCATGTACCGATTTATGGCGTGCCGGTGCAAACCCGCGAGCTGTTCGGGGTCTTGCACCTCAAAGGCTTTGTTGTCGACGACTGCGTGATCTACAGCGGCGCGAGCCTCAACAACGTCTACCTGCACAAGCTCGACAAGTACCGTTTCGACCGTTACCACCTGCTGCACAACAAGCAGTTGGCCGACACCATGCAGCGCTTTGTCCAGCAAGACCTGATCGAGACCAGGGCCGTGCATCGCCTGGACCTGCCAACGCTGCCGACCACCCGCAGCCTGCGCAGTGCCATTGGTGACTTGCGCAGCCATCTGAAAAAAGCCAGCTACGACACCAGCACCGGTACCGTCGGCCACTTTGGCCTGTCGGTCAGCCCGCTGCTGGGGGTTGGCAAAAACAACCCGCTGAGCCGGGTGATTTGCGAACTGATCGCCACCAGCCAGCAACAGCTGACGATCTGCACGCCGTACTTCAACCTGCCGCTGCCCGTGACCCGCGAAATCAATCGGGCCCTGGAGCGCGGTGTGAGGATTGATATCGTGGTCGGCGACAAGACGGCCAACGACTTCTACATCCCGCCGAGCGAGCCCTTCAAGGTCATCGCGGCGTTGCCGTATCTGTACGAGTTGAGCCTGCGCCGGTTCGCCAAGAGCCATCAGCGCATGATCGATAACGGCTTGCTGAACCTGCATCTGTGGCGTGAAGGCGACAACACCTATCACCTCAAAGGCATGTGGGTGGATGACCGCTATACCTTGCTGACCGGGAATAACCTCAACCCGCGCGCGTTCCGGCTGGATCTGGAAAACGGGCTGCTGATCGATGATCCGCGGCGTGAATTGCTCGAACCCCGGCGCAAAGAGCTGGACGCCATCTTTGCCCACACCCAGCGGATCAGCAACTTCAAGGATCTGGAAACCCTGGCGCAATACCCGCCAGCGGTGGCCAAGTTCCTGCGCCGGGTGAGCCGGGTGCGGATCGAGCGGTTGTTGTACCGGATTCTCTAAGCCTCAAGCCACAAGCCACATATCCGGCTTGTGGCGCCAGCGCCTCAAAAATCGACAGTGGCCGAGACTTTCAACGAACGGGGTTCGCCCTGGCTCAGGTAGCCGCCATTGGCCGAGGCCCAGTAACTGGTATTGGCAACGTTTTCCAGGTTGGCCCGCAGGGTGACGGCCCGTTGCTCTACATCGAAGCTGTAGCGTGCGCCCAGGTCGAAACGGTTCCAGGCTGGAATGCTCAAGTTATTGGCTTCGTCCGCATACTGGCCACCGGTGCGCAACATGCGCGCATTCACGGCTACGCCCTCTACCCCCGGCACATCCCAGTCAGCGCCCAGGTTGTACTGGAACTTGGGCACGCCAATCGCCCGGTTGCCATCGTTGGCGCCGTTTTTGGTGCCGCTCAGTTCCGTGTCCATCAGCGTGGCACCGGCCAGCAAACGAAGGCCATCCAGCGGCTCGCCGAAGATATTGAGTTCAACCCCGCGATTACGCTGAGTCCCCTGGCGCACATAGGTGTTTTGCCCATCCACATAGCCGTCGCTTGGCTGTTCGATGCGGTACACGCCGAAGCTGGCGCCAAAGGTGCCGTGGTCGTACTTGATCCCGGCTTCGACCTGTTTGGAACGCGCCGGGGCGAAAACCTGGCCGACGTTAGAGACGGGTGCGCCGCCTGCTGTTGCCGGTGCGGTCGGGCCTTGGGCCAGGCCTTCAATGCGGTTGGCGTAGAGCGACACGCCTTCCCAGGGTTTGAGCACCAGCCCGTAAACCGGCGTGGTGATTGACTCGTCGTAAGTCGCGGTGCGGTTGCCGCCGTAATTCCAGCCATCGACTTTCAGGTTTTGCTTGCGCAGGCCGTAGGTCAGCAGGATGCGGTCATCGACAAAACCCAGGGTGTCGGAAATCGCCACGCTGCGGTTGATGGTCTTGCCAACAATGCCGGGATCGTTGATATCGCCGCCGACGTACGGATAATCCGAGGGCTTGGGCACATCTATGGGGTTGTACAAGTTGTTGTTGAAGCTGGTGCTCAGTGCGTAGGCCGAGCGTTGCTCTGCCCAGATACCTGTCAGGCCGAAATTGATTTGATGGCTGACCGGGCCCGTCTGCAATTTGCCGCGAAGGCCCGCCATGGCGCTGCGGTTGTCTTCATCATGGGCGACAAACATGTTCGACGCAGTCGTCGCGCCGGCGGTACTGCGCAGGGTAGGGGTGGAGTAATTGCCCGTTTCGCGGGTGTGCTTGGCTCCGGCGGCGGCATACACCGTCCA
>JBILYW010000154.1:0-7282 GCA_044377555.1 Pseudomonas sp. | reverse complement strand
CGCGCCAAAAAGCTCTGATCGCGCAGCAGGAAGCCGAGAAAAAACGCCAGCGCGAGGCTGAAGCGGTCGCCACCGACGCCCCCCGCAAAGCGGTCAAGTCAACACCGGGCGCACTGGTCTCCAGTGCGGGCGCTTCCTACGGCGGCGTTTTTTCTCAGGCCCGGGGAAAACTTCCATGGCCGGTTGATGGTCGATTGCTTGCGCGCTTCGGTGAAACCCGTGGCGATGATTCGCGCACCAAGTGGGACGGCGTGATGATCAGCGCCGCCGCCGGTAGCCAGGTACACGCTGTTCACGGTGGCCGCGTGGTGTTTGCCGACTGGCTGCGCGGCGCAGGCCAACTTGTGATCCTGGATCACGGTAATGGTTACTTAAGCTTGTATGGCCACAACCAGACGTTGCTCAAGTCTGCCGGAGACATCGTTAAAGCCGGCGAGGTGATTTCCACCGTAGGCAACAGCGGTGGCCAAGCCACGCCAGCACTGTATTTCGCTATTCGTCAGCAGGGCCGCCCGAGCGACCCTGCACAATGGTGTCGCACTCAGGGATGAGTCCATCACCTTTAATACGTAGGAGTTCGCTCAACATGCCGCATTTGCCCCGCCTCAACTCGCTGGCCCTGACGATCGCCCTGGTGATCGGCTCGCCGATGGCATTTGCTGCCGAGCCGGCCATTGCGCCGGCAGGTGCTGCTTCCAGTGCAAAAGCCCCGCTGCCACTGGAAGAGTTGCGCACATTTGCCGAGGTCATGGACCGGATCAAGGCCGCGTATGTTGAACCCGTGGACGACAAAACCCTGCTGGAGAATGCCATCAAAGGCATGCTCAGCAACCTCGACCCGCACTCCGCCTATCTGGGCCCCGAAGATTTCGCCGAGCTGCAAGAAAGCACCAGCGGCGAGTTTGGCGGGCTGGGCATCGAAGTCGGCGCCGAAGACGGCAATATCAAGATCGTCTCACCGATCGACGACACCCCTGCCAGCAAGGCCGGGATCCAGGCGGGCGACTTTATCGTCAAGATCAACGGGCAGCCCACCCGCGGCCTGAGCATGACCGAAGCCGTGGACAAAATGCGCGGCAAGATCGGCCAGAAAATCACCCTGACCCTGGTACGCAACGGCGGTGCTCCGTTTGACGTGACCCTGACCCGCGCCAATATCCAGGTCAAAAGCGTCAAGGCCCAGCTGCTTGAAGACGGCTACGGCTACATCCGCATTACCCAGTTCCAGGTCAAGACCGGCGAAGAAGTGGCCGCCGCCCTGTCCAAGCTGCGCAGAGAAAACGGCAACAAAAGGCTCAAGGGCATCATCCTCGACCTGCGTAACAACCCGGGTGGCGTGCTGCAATCGGCCGTTGAAGTGGTCGATCACTTCATCACCAAAGGCCTGATCGTCTACACCAAGGGCCGCATCGCCAACTCCGAACTGCGCTTCTCGGCCACAGGCAAGGACCTGAGCGAAAACGTCCCGCTGGTGGTACTGATCAACGGCGGTAGCGCTTCGGCCTCGGAAATCGTCGCCGGTGCCTTGCAGGATCAAAAACGCGGCGTCGTGATGGGCACCACCAGCTTCGGCAAGGGCTCGGTGCAAACCGTGCTGCCACTGAACAATGACCGCGCGCTGAAAATCACCACTGCGCTGTACTTCACACCGAACGGGCGCTCGATTCAGGCCCAGGGCATCGTGCCGGACATCGAAGTCAACCGCGCCAAGATCACCCGCGAGCAAGATACCGAGTACTACAAAGAGGCCGACCTGCAAGGTCACCTTGGCAATGGCAACGGCGGTGCCGACAAACCGACCGGTTCCAACCCTAAAGCCAAACCGATGCCTCAGGACGATGACTTCCAGCTGAGCCAGGCTCTGAGCCTGCTCAAAGGCTTGAGCATTACGCGCGGTAACTGAGGTGCGCTTTACTCTGGCCTTGGCCCTGCTCTGCTGCCTGACCGGTGTCGCCCATGCGACACCGGTCAGCCACCCGGCTACTGCGCACAAGGCTTACCTGAGCCTGATCATCGATGACCTTGGGCAAAACCTGCCCCGGGACCGCCGCGTGCTGGCCTTGCCCGGGCCGGTCACTGCCGCCGTGATGCCCGACACCCCTCACGCCGCCGAGTTTGCCCGCGAAGCCCACAAGGCCGGCAAAATCGTCATTTTGCACATGCCAATGGACCCGGCCACCGGCCCCTTTGCCTGGCACCCGGAACTGCCCGTCGACGAACTTGAAAAACGCCTCAACGCCGCGTTCAAGGCCGTGCCCTACACCAGTGGCATCAACAACCACATGGGCAGCCGCATGACCTCACAGCCACAAGCAATGGCCTGGCTGATGGGCACCTTGCAGCAGCGCCACAAATTCTTTGTCGACAGTCGCACCAGCGCACAGACCGTTGCTGCAGCCCAGGCGCAAAAAATCGGGCTGGCCAGCGTCTCTCGGGATGTGTTCCTCGATGATGTGCGCACCGAACAAGCTATCGCCACGCAACTCGAAACCGCCATCAAGCTGGCCCACAAGCAAGGCTCGGCGGTGATGATCGGCCACCCTTATCCGCAAACCCTCGCCGTGCTTGAACGTGAATTACCCAAGCTCAAGGCGCAGGGGATCGAATGGATCGATATCAAACAAATGATCGGCGTGCGCGGTAACAAGGCCATGGCCGGGCACGGGAAGGATGGGGTTTATCGCTAGCCCATACGGGCTCCGCTCTTGTGGGAGCGAGCCTGCTCGCGATGCAGTCGGCGCGGTCTGTCTGGCAAACCACGGTGATGCCTTCGCGAGCAGGCTCGCTCCCACAGGTTTTGCGCCACCCACAAAACTCACAACGCGGTATTTGCGCAGCTACGCGGTGATGCTATCGCGAGCAAGCTCGCCCCCACATCCGCAGATTGTGGTTAGAGATATCTTGCTCTGATCTTGTCCACCACGCCTTCAGCCCGCAGCTCGTCCAGCGCCTTCTGCAACTTGTTCACCACCTCATCCGGCACTTCTTTATTCAACGCCAAATACAACTCGGCCTGATTAAAGCGCAACACCGTCTTGAACCCGGAAATCCCCACCTGGCGTGCTAAAAATTGCCCCGCAGGATCGCCTGTGGCCCAGAGGTCGATTTGCCCCGCCAGCAGCTTTCTGGCGTTGTCCTGATCGCGCAACACAATCACCGGCGCCAGCCCCTGTTTTTCGAGGGCCAGGGCAATCGCATCGCCCTTATAAGCGCCTATGCGGTATGACCGGGCTTGCTCAAGGGATGTCAGGACAATCGGGCTATTGGCCCGCGCAAGGAGCACCCAGTCATCCGGACCAATCGGGCCAACCCACTTGAACAGCTTTTCACGCTCGGGCACACGGGCAGTCACAAACACGCCGTATCCGGGATTTTCGAGGGCAAGGTGATAGATACGCTCCCAAGGGAAGCGCAAGGTCATGCTGTAAGAGATACCGGCACGTTTAAAGGTTTCACGCAGAATATCGACGGCGATACCTTCAATGTTCTCGTTTTGCGCAAAGTTTTTGCCGTTTTTCGCCATGTTGTACGGCGGGAAATTTTCAGTCAGCAATACCATCGAGGGGTGCGAGGCATCGGCCGCAAAAGCGGCACTCGCCAGCCACATCGTGGAACCGGCGAGAACAGGCAAAAAGCGTTTAAACATGACAGGCGACCTAAATCCATGGCGTGCTCAAGAGTGCCGTGGGCACGCCATGCTGTCCAGTAGCCTTTGGGTTTAGCGGACCACGATTCCACGCTCTGCCATGTACGCCTTGGCCTCTGGCACGGAGTACTCGCCAAAGTGGAAAATGCTCGCAGCCAGTACCGCACTGGCGTGACCTTCCAGAATGCCGTCGGCCAGATGCTGCAGGTTGCCGACGCCGCCCGAGGCGATCACCGGAATGCCCAGCGCATCGCTGATGGCACGGGTCACACCCAGGTCAAAGCCGTTTTTCATGCCGTCCTGATCCATGCTGGTCAGCAAAATTTCGCCGGCCCCCAGGCCTTCCATCTTCATGGCCCACTCGACAGCATCGAGCCCGGTAGGCTTGCGCCCGCCGTGGGTGAAGATCTCCCAGCGCGGAGTCTCGCCCGGCAGTGAGACCTTTTTTGCATCAATCGCTACCACGATGCACTGCGAACCAAAATGCTGCGCCGCTTCACCCACAAACTCCGGGTTGAACACCGCTGCCGTATTGATCGACACCTTGTCCGCGCCGGCATTGAGCAGGTTGCGAATGTCCTGGATGCAACGCACCCCGCCGCCCACGGTCAGCGGGATAAACACCTGGCTGGCCATGCGCTCGACGGTATGCAACGTAGTGTCGCGGCCATCGACGCTGGCGGTGATGTCGAGAAACGTAATCTCGTCAGCACCCTGCTCGTCGTAACGACGGGCGATTTCTACCGGGTCGCCAGCATCGCGAATGTTCTCGAACTTGACGCCCTTTACAACCCGGCCGTTATCCACGTCCAGGCAAGGGATGATGCGTTTGGCCAGCGCCATGGGTTTCTCCTCAGGCCTTGTAGCTGTCGCAGAAGGCTTGCGCCTCGGCTACATCCAGCGTGCCCTCATAGATTGCACGGCCGGTGATGGCGCCCACGATGCCCGGAGCCCTGGCGTCCATCAGGGCCTTGATGTCACCCAGGTTGTGGATGCCGCCCGAAGCGATCACCGGAATGCTGGTCGCAGCGGCCAGCGCGGCGGTGTAGCTCACGTTGCAGCCCTGCATCATGCCGTCTTTGGCGATGTCGGTATAAACGATGGCCGACACGCCGTCCGCTTCAAAGCGCTTGGCCAGGTCGATGACCTGTACGGTGCTGACTTCAGCCCAGCCATCGGTGGCCACGAAGCCGTCTTTGGCGTCCATGCCGACAATGATCTTGCCAGGAAAAGCACGGCACGCCTCGGCCACGAACTCAGGGTTTTTCACCGCTTTGGTGCCCAGAATCACGTAGCTCACGCCCGCCTTGACGTAGTGCTCGATGGTTTCCAGCGAGCGAATCCCGCCGCCGATCTGGATCGGCAGATGCGGATAGCGTCTGGCGATGGCCGTCACTACTTCACCGTTGACCGGCTGGCCTTCGAAGGCGCCGTTCAGGTCAACCAGGTGCAGACGGCGGCAACCGCCCTCTACCCATTTGGCGGCCATGGCCACCGGGTCATCGGAGAACACCGTGGAGTCTTCCATACGGCCCTGGCGCAGACGTACACAGGCACCGTCTTTAAGATCGATAGCGGGGATAATCAGCATCTGGCAAACCTTCAAATTCGGGAGTCAGCGACTCGGAAATCAGTTCTTTTCAAGCGCCCACACATCACTTTCGATGCTTTCGAACCTCTCTTTGAGGTGCGCCTGTACATCGAAAATCGCGCGATTGTAGTAATGCGGCGCGATTTCGCGGGTGAACAGCTCAAGGATCTCGGCCGCTTCAAACGAACCGAGGTCCAGTTCGAAGCGGTCTTGCATAAAGCGTTTGATCTTGCTGTTGGCTTCGTTCTCTTGCTCGGGGGTGAGCGTGAGAATCGGCGGCTTCTTGCGAGGCGCCATTACCAGCGACCGTCCCAGGCCACAAAGTTTTCCAGCAGCTGCAAGCCGTGGGTATGGCTTTTTTCGGGGTGGAACTGCACTGCGAAGCGCGACCCTTCGGCCAGCGCGGCCGCGAAGTCGACACCGTAATGCCCGCCCCCCACTACCTGGCGAGGATTGCCCGCCGCAATGTAGTAGCTGTGTACAAAGTAGAAGCGCGCCAGGTCCGGGATACCGTGCCACAGCGGGTGATCCACCTTTTGCTGCACCTGGTTCCAGCCCATGTGCGGCACCTTGAGGTGCTCGCCGTCTTCGTGCAGATCCTTGCCGAAAAACTTCACCTGGCCCGGGAACAGGCCGATGCAATCAACGCCGCCGTTCTCTTCACTGTGGTCGAGCAACGCTTGCATCCCGACGCAGATACCGAGAAACGGACGATCCTGACTGACTTCGCGTACCAGCGAATCAAAACCCAGGCGACGGATCTCCGCCATGCAGTCGCGAATCGCACCCACACCCGGGAACACCACGCGATCAGCTTCGCGAATCACGTCGGCGTCGCTGGTAATCAGCACCCGACCGGCGCCAACGTGCTCCAGCGCCTTGGCCACCGAGTGCAAGTTACCCATGCCGTAATCGATAACCGCCACTGTCTGCATCAGAGCACGCCCTTGGTCGATGGCATTTGCCCGGCCATGCGCTCATCAAGCGCGACAGCCATACGCAACGCGCGGCCGAAGGCCTTGAACACGGTTTCGATCTGGTGGTGGGTGTTGGTGCCGCGCAAGTTGTCGATGTGCAGGCTGACGTTGGCGTGGTTCACGAAGCCCTGGAAGAACTCCTGAAACAGGTCGACATCGAAGCCGCCCACAGTGGCGCGGGTGTATGGCACGTGCATTTGCAGGCCTGGACGGCCCGAAAAGTCGATGACCACACGCGACAGCGCTTCATCCAGCGGGACGTAGGCGTGACCGTAGCGGGTCATGCCTTTTTTATCACCAACCGCCTGGCTGAAGGCCTTGCCGAGGGTAATGCCGACATCCTCGACGGTATGGTGGTCGTCGATATGCAGGTCGCCTTTGCACTCGATGTCCAGGTCGATCAGCCCATGTCGGGCGATCTGGTCGAGCATGTGCTCAAGAAAAGGAACACCGATATCAAATCGGGCCTTACCGGTACCATCCAAGTTGATCGAGGCTTTAATCTGGGTTTCCAGAGTATCGCGCTCGACTGACGCCTTACGTTCGGCCATCACCAGCTCCGCAAAATCATTGGGCGAAAAAGGTGGCCATTATAGGCACGGGTCTGGCAAACAGAAACATTTTGGGGTGAGAGGCTGACGTAATGCGCGCTGACTCACAGCCCGCGCTGCCTGAATCGCGAGCAAGCCCGCTCCCACACAACCGTAATCAGTCTGTGGGAGCGGGCTTGCTCGCGATGGCGTCAGCGCAGATTCAACACATCAATCAGTTAAACAATACCGCCGTTTTCTGCACTGTCACCCAAACACCCCACAGCAATGGAATGCCCACGGCCAACCAGGCCGCGATAACCAGTGGCTGGCTACCCGGAGCGGCTTTCCACTCCAGCGAAGTGCTGGCATCCGCCCCCTTGTCATGGCCCAGCGCCTGTTCGGCCGCCAGTTCAGCGTCGGTCATGAAGTATTTGTCGGCCACCGGACGCACCAGCAAATTGCAGACAAAACCCAGTACCAACAGGCCTGCGAGGATATACAGCGTGATGTCATACGCCGCCGCACGCTCAACGCC
>JBILYW010000004.1:0-19773 GCA_044377555.1 Pseudomonas sp. | reverse complement strand
CCACTTCGAGATCGAGGTGGCACAGCCTGCGATAAATCTCTTCCTTGCGTTCACGTACGGCATGGTTCTGCGGCAACAACTCGCAGCAGCTATGCAGTAAATGCAGCACTTCCAGCGCAAGGTCGGGCTCCCAGGCGCTCAGGCCTGAGTCCTGTAATGTTTGGTCGAGGGTTTCGAGTTGGGTCTTGGCCAGTTCGTATTTCTTGGCCGTTAAACACAGACGTGCGAGGGCGAACTGCCAGAAGAATCGAACGCGCCCACCCTGGGCACTGTGCAGACCTTGCTTGAGGATTTGTACGGCGGCCTTGAGGCCGTCCTTGCGCAGAATCGGCAGAACTTCTTCCAGGGCCAGTTCCCAGGCCGGCTGGGTGACGGCGACTTCGACCTTACGTGGCGCGCTGGTGGTTTGCAGGTGCGGCATCACATTGGCGGCGATCCACGCCCGGGTGGCCGGATCGGCAAAAGGGGCGCCGTCATGAAAACGCAATTCGACGATGCCAGGCAGGCGCTGAACCAACAGCGCGAAGTGAACCTCTACTTCGCGCATCGCCATCTCTGCGTTCAAGCCTTGCAGGCATTCCCAGACCATGCGCTGGCCATCGAACCAGAACGGCGCCTTCGCCAGGCTCGCCTCCAGCTCCACCAACAAGTCGGCGTATTGACCTTGGTCGGAACGGTCCCGATAAGCCTTGAGCTTATCCGCCGGCAACCCACGCAACGCGGTAATGTGTTCAGCATTACGCTCAGGCAGAGCGTCGATGGGCAGCCACAGCAAGGTGCGATTCAGGCGCAAGGCGCGCAGGTCTGTGGTTTTTTGTTTGAGCCACCAGGCGCACAATGGTCGCGCGCTCTCTTGCTGAGCACGCAGGGCCTTGTGGGCTTCTTTTTCGTTGTCGATCGGGGCATCGGCTGAGAACAAATGGGTGGCGGCCTGTTTGACCTGAGCCACTGCTGCACCCACGAGCCCTGTCTGCGGCTGATTGTCGGCGGCACGCTGGACCATACTGTTCAAACGCCGGGTAATGGGCAGCAGTAGAGGTGCGTCGTCACTTAAGTGCTCTGTGCAGACAGCATCGAGCCCTTCCAAGTGTTCCACCAAGCGGCGGAACAACGGAATCTGTTCTTTGATCGAGACGTTTTCACTCAGTACGAGCTCAAGACGCGGCACTAGCCAGCAGATGGCGGCAGCGCGGGTGCGCGGTTTGGCTGGGTGAAGTTGGGCCCAATACTGTTCGCACAGATGCCGCAAAAGGCCACAGCCGGCCACGAGGCCCGGAAAGGATTCGCGCTGATACAACGCCCAGGTCAACCAGGCCGCAACCCGTAGATCCTTGGATTGGCTACGCAGCAAGGTCTCAGCGATTTCCTGCACTTTCAGCCAGTCGGTCTGCCCACTTTCATGCATGGATTGAGCCTTGGACAGCTCATTTTCCAGCGCCTCGAACTCACTGGAAAATCGAATATCGTCCCCGGCGAACTGCTGTGGGGAAATGGCAGAGTTCGCGAGTTCAAGATAGTCGGTGGATAGCTTACTTGAATAGGACATCTACCGACGCTCGATCAGCGCGGATCCGTTCAGGCAAATCATCAGCCCTCCTGAAAAAGGCCTCGTCCCGAGATGTTCAGCCAGCATAATCATTCCTTCCCTGAACTTTTAATTTTTAAACGACCCACATCCGGCATTGAGGACGCGGTTGCTCTGCTTGAGTTTGCATCGTTAGAAAACCAGTCGATCATAGGGAGGCGCAACATGAATAGATGTAGGACGTATCTGAAAGCGGCTCGGAATATCCTGCATTAACACCAGCAGATTTGCGCTAACGCGACGTCTGCCGGAGTAATTCAGCGTCCCTGCCCACACAGCATTGCGCGCACCTCAGAATCTTCGCTGACCGAAGCTAAAGGAGACTGCGACACTCACCAGCGTTCAGTCAGCAAAAAAAGATCAAAAGTTATCATTCATAACAAGAGCCGCTGGCACGCGGCATCCGCTCAACACTGATTGATTAAAGTATCTGTTTGCACCGCAAGAAGATTGCCCGCTTACACCAATATTCAAGACCGAATGCGCCAAAGGCATGCATCACGATGGCAAGAAAAACGAAGGTCGTGCACCCGCTCCAGATGATCTAGGTGTAACGATGCGCCTTCGTAGTCTGGCGAAGGACTCCGCACTAGCCCCTTCCCTATTCGCGTTATCGAACTTATGGGGGAGCACCAGCATTGACTGACGAGTACAGGAAAAGCCCACCTACAAAATGAAAAAGTAGCCGGCCAACCCGTGATGGGCTGATCGCGATCTTTTGTCGCTAGCTGGACGAGTCAATATCCAACTGATAGGGCGCGCCGATGACGCGACTTCTCGTGATTTGCGCGATCTTCCGCTCGTAATCACACTCAGGGGTTGGGGCTGAGGCCAATTGTTCGTGCGCCGTGTTGACTGAATGGACTTTCCAGCGTGGCAAGTTAATGGTCAGCCACTCAGGGTGCGTGGCCACCTGACCGTAGACGTGACTCTCACTGGCCTGGACTCCACGTAGCGTGCCCTAGTGCTGCTGGGGGATTTGCAGCTTGCTGATTTCCACGTCTAGTGCACAGTACTCCCGCTCATGAGCACGCAGACACATGGGGATGCTGCACGCGGATCACGTCCGTGATGGGTGTATTAATGAGCTGTGGGGATGAAACACATCACCGGATAGCGAAAGCCCGCCGAGTGGCGAGCTAAAACTACGACGATTTACCAGCTCCCATAGGGGATTCCGTACTTTTCGACATAGCGTTTGGAGGCTTCAGATTGTGGAAAGTAACTTCCGCCGGAGAGCCCTAGATCAGGTCCCTTGGGCTCTATCTCAGCCTGACCGCGTGCAACTTTGACTGGATGCATACACTCATCAAGTACCCAGATTTGCACAACGCCGCCAGGTGCTAGGCCGAGCCTTACAGAAGCACTCTTTGATATCGAGGCCGTCTCGGGGAATTTTGGGCAATCCTTGCGCAACGCCGCGCGCATGACCTGCCGCGCACTTTCCGGAATCTCGGTCCAACCTTGATAGGTTTGCGGTTCGACCACCGATTGCCAGCGCACGTAAATCCGCACCGGCAGCTTTGCATCTCTGACATCCCTCTCGGTACCTCCCCCCTTTACTGCCCAGCCACGGGCCAACTCAGTGCCATTTTTCCCTCCGCCGGCGGCCCACCCACTGCCAATTCGACGGTAAAAGTTCCCATCGACATCTACGGTGGCACTCTCCTCAACCCAGCCCCCCATCAAGTACGGCGTGACAAAACCCAGCGCCCACGGCCCGGCATCCGGGTCCGAGCGCCCCCAAGAGAGACCCGAAACCTGACAACCGCTGAGAAACAAAGCTCCTAACAAGATCCATGGTGTTCGCATAATCGTGACTTCTAGTCGGGGACATGGGGATGCTGCGCTCGGACCCCATCCGTGGTGGGTGCATTAATGAGCTACGAGGATGAAACTCATCACCGGATAGCGAAAGCCCGCCGAGTGGCGAGCTAAACCTACGACGATTTACCAGCTCCCATAGGGGATTCCGTACTTTTCGACATAGCGTTTGGAGGATTCCTCCAGCGGGAAATAGCTTCCACCTGAAAGCCCAAGAGCAGGTCCCTTGGGTTCTATCTCAGCCTGACCGCGTGCGACTTTGACCGGGTTTGCACACTCATCCAGCACCCAAACTTGTACAACGCCGCCCGGTGCGAGTCCGAACCGAACGGAAACCCCCGTACGAACCGCCTTTAATTCGGGATAGCCTGGACAATCTTTGACCAGGGAATCACGCATGACCTGCCGCGCACTTTCCGGTATATCAATCCAGCCTTGATAGGTTTGCGGTTCGACCACCGATTGCCAGCGCACGTAGATCCGCACCGGCAGCTTTGCATCTCTGACATCCCTTTTGGTGCCGTCCCCCTTTACTGCCCAGCCACGGGCCAGCTCAGTGCCATTTTTCCCTCCGCCGGCGGCCCACCCACTGCCAATTCGACGGTAAAAGTTCCCATCGACATCGACGGTGGCGCTGTCCTCAACCCAACCATCCATCAAGTACGGCGTGACAAAACCCAGCGCCCACGGCACGGCATCCGGGTTCGAGCGCTCCCAAGAGAGACCCGAAGCCTGACAACCGCTCAGTAACAAGGCTCCCAACAAAATCCATAGTGTTCTCATAATCGTGACTCCTAGTCGGGGACATGGGGATGCTGCACGCGGACCCCGTCCGTGGTGGGTGCATTGAAATACAGTAGTCCGGCACTGGTCCTTGGCACGGAGCCTCGCAGAATGGTGGGCGGGTTCCAGTTGGCCGAGGTATGGATATACCTTAGCTTGAGCAGGTTTTCTTCTTCGGGTGTCGTGCTGTAATCGCCCGCGACGAAGCGGTCACACAATGCCTGAAGATCAGATGGGATGGCGTAGGTCGGGTACTGCTCATCAAGGTGCTTCAACTTAACTCCCCCCTGCTTCGCCAACTCATACATCACCCGCAGATACACCCGCGACAATTCACCTCGCACGGGACGCTTGAGCTGCAATGCCGCATAGACACGCTTGTAAGGGTTCATACGGTCCGGCTCAGAAGGTCGTAACCCGCGAACATATGGCGTCACGACCTCCAGCATTTCGGCCGGCCAGCCCTTGGCTTCCCACTGGGCTTTTGCCTCTTGCGCGTCACGATAGATCGAGGTGTATTTCACGTCCGTGGTGACGGGAACATCCAGCGCCTGCATCGGACTGATCTGCAGGCATTCATTGCCTTCGGAAAAGTACCCGCCTCCAATGTCATAATGAGCTGTGGGGATGAAACACATCACCGGATAGCGAAAGCCCGCCGAGTGACGAGCTAAAACTACGACGATTTACCAGCTCCCATAGGGGATTCCGTACTTTTCGACATAGCGTTTGGAGGCTTCAGATTGCGGAAAGTAACTTCCGCCGGAGAGCCCTAGATCAGGTCCCTTGGGCTCTATCTCAGCCTGACCTCGTGCGACTTTGAGTAGATTCATACACTCATCTTCCACCCAGACCTGTACAACTCCTCCAGGTGCAAGTCCAAACCGGACGGGAACCCCTCTACGGAACTCCTTTATTTCTGGATATTCTGGACAGTCCTTGGTCAGGGACTCACGCATGACCTGCCGTGCACTCTCTGGTATCTCAATCCAGCCTTGATAGGTTTGCGGCTCGACCACCGATTGCCAACGAACATAGATGCGTACCGGAAGTTTGGCATCCCGCACATTTTGATACCCGCTCCCCCCAGCCCTAGGCCATCCTCTAGCCCCATCTGCACCGTTTTTCCTTCCTCCAGTAGCCCAGCCGCTGCCAATGCGACGATACAGGTTCCCATCGACATCGACGGTAGCGCTATCCTCAACCCAGCCGTCCATCGAGTAAGGCGTGACAAAGCCTATTTCCCATGGCCCAGCATTGGGGTCTGGGTGCCCCAAGGACTGACCCGAGGCGTGGCAGCCGCTCAGTAACAAGGCTCCCAACAAGATCCATAGTGTTCGCATAATCGTGACTCCTAGTCGGGTACATGGGGATGCTGCAAGCGGGTCCCGTCCGTGGTGGGTGCATTGAAATACAGTAGTCCGGCACTGGTCCTTGGCACGGAGCCACGCAGAATGGTGGGCGGATTCCAGTTGGCCGAGGTGTGGATATACCTTAGTTTGAGCAGGTGCTCTTCCTCGGGTGTCGTGCTGTAATCGCCCGCGACAAAGCGGTCAGAAAGTAGCTTAAGTTCGGCCGGAATGAGGTAGCGCGAAGCCTGTTCGTTGAGCGGCTCGAAACGTACTCCTTGTTGCTGGGCCAGTGCATACATCACCCGCAGATACACCCGCGACAATTCACCTCGCACGGGACGCTTGAGCTGCAATGCCGCATAGACACGCTTGTAAGGGTTCATACGGTCCTGCTCAGAAGGTCGTAACCCGCGAACATACGGCGTCACGACCTCCAGCATTTCGGCCGGCCAGCCTTTGGCTTCCCACTGGGCTTTTGCCTGTTGCGCGTCACGATAGATCGAGGTGTATTTCACGTCCGTGGTGACGGGAACATCCAGCGCCTGCATCGGACTGATCAGCAAGAGTTCCTCGGACTCAGTGAAGTAACCACCACCGATGTCCGAATGGACCCCGGGCAGCGTGTATTCAGGATGCTCGGCTTTAACGCGAGTCAGAGGGAAGTTGGCACGAATTTCATCGCGAGCGGCCAACTGGACGACATTTGGGAACAAGCTCCGCGGCAGGTATAGCTTGATCCCCGGCGCCTTTTGGCTACGGATATAACCCAAGTTCTCGACTCCACCCACAGAAGCCACTGTATCGAACAGTCCGATAAAGCCCATCTCAATATCACGCTGGTAGTCACCGCTAAAGGTCTCGTGGAAAGTTCGGTGAGCGATCTTGATGGTTTGCCCCAGTGGGCCTTGGTGACCTAACGCGACCTCGTTGGCAAAGTGACGTGCAGCTGCGGCACCTCGACTGAAACCGAAAGTATCAAACGTCAGGTTAACGATTTTTGTATCCGGGTTGATTTTGGCAAACTGGGAGATAATGACCGTTATCTTTTGAAAAGCGTCCTCAACTTTAGCGCTCACCCCCGATGCGCCACGCCCCACACCGGCGCCCATCAGGCTATCGGCTTGGCCCGATGACGTTCCAATCCCCTCGACGTAGAGTCTCTGAAAAAATTGAAGTTGTTCGCCAGAGTCCTGAATCTCATCCGAGGCAAAATACAAATCACTGAGCTTTTTGATGTTTGACTCGTCGTTCGCATAGCTGCTGTCCCGATCACTCATGTACGGTTTACAGGTCGCATCCAAGTCTTCGGGTTTGATGGGGTGGCTTGCACCACACAGCAGACCGAGCGCCCCGTTGTTCGCATTGTTCAGCGTGCCATCGAAGAATACGCCGATACGCAGGGTGATGCCGACGAGAGGCTCTTCCACCGTTTCTTCCAGTTCCTCTTCCTCCTCTTCTTCCTCTACCACGGGTTCGTCAGCCTTAGCGACCAATGTTGACGTGGACGCCGATGTCTCACCAAAGAGCAGGTCGCCGACCGGTGCAGACAAATGGACGGGGATACCGGACATTGGCGAGCCACCCTGAACAATGTCCACGCTGCTAAAAATGCCCCCTGAGTTGATCACGATATGTTGACCACCCGCCGCAAGCGTCAGGCTCATGCCGGCATCGATCACCACATTGGTCGCGGTGACATGGGCTTGGGATCCCGCCTGAATGACTAACGTGCCACCCGCGGTGATGCTGCTGTTGCCGGTGATCGAAATCAGCTCATTGCCACCGATCAGCGTGTTGCGCTCGCCGTGGGTGGTGTGCTGCTCATTACCCTGGATCAGGCTTGAGCTGTGGTTATCGACCTGTTCAAAGCGATCACGCCCAATCAGGCTACGACTGTCCTGAGTGATCTGCTCATGGCGGTCCTGGCCGATCTCGGTGTCGCTGTCGTTCAGGATCAACTGTTTCAGGTCGCGCTGGGCACGCAGGTAGATCTGCTCCTGTCCGGCGCGGTCTTCAATCGACAGTTCGTTGTAGCCGCCATTGCGCGGCGAGCTGTCACTGCGCAGCACGGTTCGGGTCTTATTCGCCGGCAAGGGATACGGCACAGGCATGACCTTATTGGACATGCAACCCGTGATCAACGGATCATCGGGGTTACCCTCCAGGTAGGTGACCACCACTTCCATGCCGATACGGGGGATCGTTACCGCACCAAAGCTTTCTCCCGCCCAGCTGGAGGAGACTCGCAACCAGCAACTGCTTTTGTCACTGCCACGCTCGCTCCGGTCCCAATGAAACTCGACCTTCACCCGACCATATTCATCGCAGTAAATCTCTTCTCCCGCTGGGCCGGTGACCCGCGCAGTCTGACTAACGAGCAGCGACGGGCGAGTGACCAGCGGCGGACGGTAAAACACGTCCCAGGGAATCGCGCTAAAGCTGTTGCGGTAGCCTTGAGTGAGGCCATCCTCTGGCTTGATATCGCTGCTGATGGACTCTTCCAGCACCTGCGGCTGCTTGCCTTCGTGCTTCACACCGAGCAGTAACCACAAGGCGTTACAGGACGAACGCGGGTGCTCGCTCAGCGTGAAAAAATGCCCGCTGCGCAGGTTCGGCTGATCACTTTTGCCTTCGGCCAATTGGTAGTCAGCGCGGTGCCGCTCCAGGGCCTGGCGGGCCAACTGGCGGCCGCGCCGCTCACTGTCGATCAACAGTGGCGAACGGTAGTCCTCCAGCGCTGGCGTGAACTCGGCGCTGAACTGACTTTCCAGCAACAGGCTCGGCCGTTGGAAGTCGTAATCGCGACGGGTGACCTGGCTGGTCCGGGTGCTGAAACGTTGGCTGAAATGCCGCACCACCGGATGATCGGCCACTTGGCCACTACCCTGCTGGTACGGCGTGGTCCCGAGGGTAGGAAAGAAAGTCTGATCGTCAGTGAAGACAAGATGATGCCCCTGTGGGCTGTGCTGATGGTGCCAGGCGATGCCCTCCTCACTGCACAGGCGCTGGACGAACTGGAAATCACTTTCTCCGTACTGGGTGCAGTATTCGCGTGGGGTGCTGCTGCTGACATGAAAGGTATAGGCATCGGCCAAAATGCCGTGGCCCTTGAGGACCTGGGCAATGATTTGCGCGACCGTCAGTTGCTGAAAGATCCGTTGCTGGTGACTGAACTGCAAGTAATGCAGGGCCGGGACCAGCGTCAGATGGTAACGGGTCAAGCGCGGACCGGCGTCGCCCACCCAGACATCTTCGATGCAGCCATGCAGACCTTCGCCATTGAGGCCAAATTGAAGAAACGCCGGTTGACTGAGCAGGCTTTCCAAATCAACGTCTGGGCGCTCGCTGACCAGCTCAATGTGGATCGCATAAAGACTGCTAATGACTTCAGCGCCACGAAAGGCGAGCACCTTGAAATCATGGCGCACCGCGGGGATCAGCAGGTCGAACTGCGCGGTATTGGCCGGAGCGAACATAAGCGTGTCCTTGGTGGAAAGTAATAATCCGTTGGAATTAACGCCAAGTCCTGCACCCGCTGACCGCAGGTACAAAGCATGACCACACGCGGCTGAACGTCTCAGCCACGCGCAGCGCCCGACGCTGTCGCAACAGGCCGGGCCGAGGCGGGTCGCTCAGGTTTAGCCGACGACAGGGGTGCGCCAGTCATCGGAGCCGGAAGTGCCGCAGACTTCATGGGTCCAGGTGATCTTGCGGTAGGTGAAGTGCACCTCTTCCAAGTGAGTAAAGTGCGAATTCGCTGGGTCCTGGCAGTTGAGCATGTAGTCCTTGATGTCGACGATGATCGCGTCTTCCAGCTTGGTGGTGTAGTAGTGCTCCTGCGTGCCCGCAGCCGAGGTGCGGTACCACTGGATTTCGATCGAGGTCAGACGCTCGCCGGAAGTCAAGGCGGCCAACAGCAGTGGCGAGGCTTTGTCGAAGACTTTGGTAATGACCACTGGTTTGTGTACGCGCTGACCGGTTGGTTGGCCGGACTGTGGATCACGCGGGATGATTACTTCGTGCTGGAAACCTTGGACCATGACCTGGTCTTCATGACCTTCCTGGTAGGTGTTGCCCACCGAATCGGCGGTGAATGCGCCGGCGGTGATCAGGCCTTGTTTGGTGCCGGTGATGGACATGTAAGCGGGTGTAGCCATGGTTATGCTCCTTGCTGGATAAAGGGGACCTGAGAGGCCGAATTGCCTGCCAAGGCCTGACTTAACAGATCAAGGTTTATGCCAAGTTTAAAAGATCGTTAAATAACAATGAGGTAGATTTTTTTTCGCTATAAAACTCATTTTTTAGTGCGCAACTTCTTGCGCGACTTTTCGAATAAGTGCGCAACTTCTTGCGCAGTACTGCGCAAGAAGTTGCGCACCACGCCTTATAGCCACTACAAAATATTTTTACTACTAACGTGCAAATTGAATAACGTAAAAAAGGTCCCCATTCCGCTCTCTATCACGGGGCATAGTTGGGCCCCTAGGCTGTTCATCCAGCACCGGCCCAGCTATAAAGTAGTTGCGAATTGTGTTCAAAGGAATACAAGCATTTGTAGGGTGATCAAGGATGTATATTTACAAAATGGTTCAAGTACCACCAAACATTGAAGTTAAAGCGAAGGAACATCGGGGAAATGAAGCCGCAGCTTATCTACAGAATGTGGTTAACGCTCATGCCGAGGATGGCTGGGAGTTCTATCGAATCGATACTATCGGCGTTTCCGTCAAGCCTGGTTGCTTCGATGCATTATTGGGGAAGAAAAATGTGCTGGAAAACTATTACGTGATCTCTTTGCGCAAGCCCCAATGATTCGGGAGTACACCCTGTCAGCAATTCACTGGTATCAGCGGGTGGCGCCAGCCCGATTGCGAGAGGCATGCCGATTTGAACCAACCTGTTCGAACTACGCGATTCAAGCTATCGAGATCCATGGCGTTCTGAAGGGTTGCCGCAAGGCGATTGGACGCATTTGCAGGTGTCGACACCCAAACGGCGGAGTGGACCTTCCTTAAGCGAGTGCGGGATTGGATGACTACGTCCAAGGGGCATGCCGTGCAGCGCTTTATCCGACTTCACAACGTCCCACTTTGCTGCCCCCTCTAGCACCAAATCCACACCGACGATCACGGAAAAATGCCGTAGCGACCTGTGCAATATCGCTTGCACTACAGAGATTTGCTGGCATCTTCACCGTTGACGTGGACGTTTCAGATGCCCCGTCCGCAGGCATCGAGCACCCTCTGGCTTCAAACTGTAGTGGTCAACTAATCCCGGACACTACGGCGGAAAGTAGGACAGGGTTCACGGAACGAAAATCACCGAAATCCAGATAGGGGAACAAAATACAGCAAGCACAAAAAAACCCCGTAAAACGGGGCTTTTTTGCATTGATATGGCGGAGAGATAGGGATTCGAACCCTAGGTACTGTCGCCAGTACAACGGATTTCGAATCCGTCCCATTCGGCCACTCTGGCATCTCTCCAACGGCGCGCATCATAACGCGGTTTCTGATTATGGCAAAGCCTTTTTTCAAAAAAACCGCGTGCTATCAGTTGCTTGCGCGCCTTTTACAGCTTAAAGCGGAACGCCGAGGCGGTTTGCAACTTCTTCGTAGGCTTC
Organism: Pseudomonas sp.; assembly: GCA_044377555.1. GTDB lineage: Bacteria > Pseudomonadota > Gammaproteobacteria > Pseudomonadales > Pseudomonadaceae > Aquipseudomonas. The sequence goes on along the minus strand of JBILYW010000004.1, from coordinate 8,606 downwards.
AATTACGTCGCCCAGACCCTGGCGGAAGCGGTCTTTGTCCATTTTCTTGCCGGTAGCCTTGTCCCACAGACGGCAGCCGTCCGGGCTGAATTCATCGCCCAGGACGATCGAGCCGTCGTGGAACACGCCGAATTCAAGCTTGAAGTCCACCAGCAGCAAGCCAGCGTCGTCGAACAGTTTGTTCAACACTTCGTTGACCTTGAGCGACAGCTCTTTCATGCGAACCAACTGCTCGGCAGTGCCCCAACCGAATGCCACAACGTGGGATTCGTTGATGAACGGGTCGCCCTTGGCGTCGTCCTTGAGGAACAGCTCGAAGGTGTAAGGGTTGAGCTTCATGCCCTCTTCGACACCCAGACGCTTGACCAGGCTGCCAGCCGCGTAGTTACGCACGACGCACTCGACCGGGATCATGTCGAGTTTTTTGACCAGGCATTCGTTGTCGCCCAGCAGTTTGTCGAACTGGGTCGGCACGCCGGCTTCTTCGAGTTTCTGCATGATGAAGGCGTTGAACTTGTTGTTCACCATGCCCTTGCGATCAAGTTGTTCGATACGCTTGCCGTCGAACGCCGAGGTGTCGTTGCGAAACAGCAGGATCAAGCGGTTTTCGTCGTCGGTCTTGTAAACCGATTTCGCTTTACCGCGATAGAGTTCTTCACGTTTTTCCATGATGGGCTCCGCATGCTAAGTAGGTGGGCTAGGCGATTGTGCGCCAGTCGAGCCCTGAATCTTGATCGGCCAGTTGCAGCCAGTCCGGGTCGCACCCAAGGGTGTCGACAAAACATTGCCGGGCCAGCTGCGGCAGGTTGTTCTTGCTGCTGAGGTGGGCCAGTACCAGGTGTTGCAGGTCTTGCCAGCCCAACTCGGCCACCAGGCTTGCGGCCTGATGGTTGTTCAGATGTCCTTCCTGGCCACCCACCCGCTGCTTGAGAAAAGCCGGGTAGTGACCACGGGCAAGCAGGTCACGGCAGTGGTTGGCCTCGATCATCAGCGCATCCAGGCCGCTATAGCTGTCCAGCACACCATCACAATACGAGCCCAGATCGGTGAGCAAGCCAAACCGCCGCTTGCCGTCACTGAACACGTACTGTGTGGGTTCCTGGGCATCATGGGCAACACGGGTCACGCTGATGCTCAACGCTCCGATCTGCAACGTCTCGCCACCTGCCACAAAGCCGGCAGGCTCCAGAGGTTTGCGCATCCCGCGCTGAGTGCCACGACTCATGTACACCGGCAAATTGTAGCGCCGAGACAGCAAACCCACGCCATGCACGTGGTCGGCATGTTCGTGGGTTACCAGAATGGCGCTCAACTGGTGCGCGCTAACGCCCAGCCTGGCCAGGCGGCGCTCGGTTTCTCGCAACGAGAAACCGCAATCGACCAGTACATAGGTGCTGTCGCTGGCTATCAGCGTGCCATTCCCTTGGCTACCACTGCCGAGAACGGCAAAACGCATAAAATCAGCCCAGGTTGTCTTGGATTACGCCCAACACTTTGCGTGCCACTTCTGGCGAGGCAACGGTGTTGATGTTTTCTTCGACAGTCACCTGAACGCTGTCACCGACCTTGCTCAGGCGAACCTGATAGCGCTGGGCACGGGCTTCAACTTCTTCCTTGGCCGGCTTGCTGCCAAAGAGACCGGAGAAGAAACCAGGTTTCTCGTCCTTTTTCTCGGCTTTTTCGGCGAGGTTGATGTAGTACAGGCCCAAGGTCCGGTTGATGTCTTCAACGCGCCATTCGCCCTGCTCAAGCGCACGACCCACACCGGACCAGGCACGGTCGAGGTCTTCGGTCAGGGTCAGCACCGGGTTGCCGCTACCGTCTTCGCTCAGGCTGACGCGTGCCGGGGTGTCGAAATCACGTGCAGCAAGCAACGACACCGAACCGCCCTTCTCGGCGCTACGGTTCATGCTGACCAGCATTTCATCAACCAGTGCGGCATCCAGACCGGTATTGACCGAACGGGCGCCAAAATCGACGTTGGCGGTGCTGCCGGCAGGACGATTGGCGCTGACAACGTAGATTTCGCTGGTGTTGCGCTGCACACCCGGCTCGATCCGCACCCGCAGGCGGGTCTCGCTGTCGGCGGCCAGGCCGCTGCTGCCCACATGGCGGGCCATCGGAGCCGAAAGCTCGTCAGCACGCTGCCAGGTGGTCGTGAACTCGCCGGTTTGCGGGCGTTGTTCGTCGATACGGAAACCGTTGTCCTGGAAGAACTGCATCGCCACCGGCCAGACTTCAGACGGGGAACGTTGCGACATTACCCAACGGCTGTCGCCGTTTTTCTGCAGGCTGTAGTCGTTGGAGCTGGCGGCCACAGCCAATGGCTGTGGACGCGGCACTTCAAACTCGCCCTTGACGTTGTCATCGGGCACGTTGCTCGGGATCGGCAACAGCGGCACAAGGCGCTTGTCAGTCTGAACACCTTGCGGCAACTGCATTGGCGGCGTTTGACGCGCCTCCAGATAATCGCTGCCACGGTCGCGGAAGTAACCCTCTTGACCCCACAGCCAACCGCAGCCGCTGGTGCTCGAAATAATCACGGCTAGTGCGGAAAGTCCGGCCAATCGCTTCATGCGTAGTGCTTCCTCAATTAAACCAAGACACCGGACTGGCGCATTGCCTGACGCAGTGGTTCGTGGCAAGGCTCGCTGAGCCAGGTGAGTGGCAGACGGATACCGTCCGACATCAAGCCCATCTCATGCAGAGCCCATTTCACGGGGATAGGGTTGGATTCGATAAACAGGGTTTTATTGAGCGGCATCAGCTTTTCGTGAAGCGCACGGGCGGTTTCGGCATCGCCACGCATCGCGGCGGCGCACAGATCGCTCATGTCACGCGGAGCAACGTTGGCGGTCACCGAAATGTTGCCTTTGCCGCCGAGCAGGATCAGCTCAACTGCCGTCGCGTCGTCGCCGGAATACACCAGGAAGTCGCTGCTGACACCGGCCAGGATGTCCTTGACGCGCTGCAGGTCGCCAGTGGCTTCCTTGATGCCGATGATGTTCGGCACGGTCGACAGGCGCACAACGGTCGCTGGCAGCATGTCGCAGGCAGTGCGGCCCGGTACGTTGTAAAGGATCTGCGGGATGTCTACCGCTTCTGCGATGGTACGAAAGTGCTGATACAAACCTTCCTGGGTCGGCTTGTTGTAATACGGAGTCACCAGCAGGCATGCATCTGCGCCAGCGGCCTTCGCATTAGTGGTCAGCTCGATCGCCTCACGCGTCGAGTTGGCGCCTGTACCGGCAATCACCGGAATGCGCCCTGCAACCTGTTTGACAACGTGACGAATCACTTCGATGTGTTCGTTCACATCCAGAGTTGCCGATTCACCTGTAGTGCCAACGGCAACAATGGCGTTGGTGCCCTCTTGCAGGTGAAAGTCCACCAGTTTGCTCAGAGCGTCCCAATCAAGACGACCTTGTGCATCCATAGGTGTGACCAGTGCCACCATACTGCCCGCAATCATGCAACCGCTCCTGCCGGAAAAAGAGAGCCGTAATGGTACTGGCGCCATGACCCTTGCACAAGCAACAGCGCGCCCGATGAGCATTCCCCTTCGCGTCGGTTTTCGCTACCCTTCAGCCTTTGATTGGTACTGATGCGCGCGCAGGTCTGTTTCACGGGCCTTCACCAGGCGCTCAAAGCCCCGCCCAAACGCCGCCGAGCGCGGTTTGCAGAGCCTGCAAACCGTCTGCAATGCCGTGTTTTCGGGCTTCTGGCGTTTTGAGAGGCAACCGGTATTCGACTCGCAGCCCATCGACCGTACTGACCACTCATCGTTTTAGGAAGGCTGAATGTCCACCCCCACAGTTCGCGAACAATTCCTTGTCATCAGTGCCCTTGGCGCCAACCCAATGGAGCTGACCAACGTCCTGTGCCGCGCCAGCCATGATAATCGCTGCGCCGTCGTGACCTCGCGCCTCACTCGCCACGGCGAATGCAGCGCGCTGGTCCTGGAAATCACTGGCAGCTGGGACGCCCTGGCCCGCCTTGAAGCCGGCTTGCCCGCACTGGCCAAAAAGCACGCTTTCAGCGTCAATGTTGTGCGCAGTGCCCCGCTCGAAACCCGCCCGCAAGCGCTGCCGTATGTAGCGTATGTCAGCTCGGCCTACCGCTCGGACATCATCAACGAGTTGTGCCAGTTCTTCATGGACCACAACGTAGAGCTCGAAAACCTGACGTGCGACACCTATCAGGCCCCGCAAACCGGCGGCACCATGCTCAACGCCACGTTCACCGTGACCTTGCCGGCCGGCATTCAAATCAGCTGGCTGCGCGATCAGTTCCTGGACTTCGCCGACGCGTTGAACCTCGATGCGCTGATCGAGCCGTGGCGCCCACAGAACCCGATGTAAGGAAGCACACTCATGGCCGTTGCAATTGACCAACCCGTAGACGACTTCCAGATCCCGGCAACCAGTGAAAAAACCGTCAGCCTGTCGCAACTCAAGGGCAAGCAGGTGGTGATTTACTTCTACCCCAAGGACAGCACGCCGGGCTGCACCACTGAGGGCCAGGGCTTTCGCGACCATTACGCCGAGTTTCAGGCGGCCAATACCGAAGTGTTTGGTGTGTCCCGCGACAGCCTCAAGTCCCATGAGAACTTCAAGACCAAGCAAGGCTTCCCGTTTGAGTTGCTGAGCGACAAGGACGAAGCCCTGTGCCAGCTGTTTGACGTGATCAAGCTGAAAAAACTGTACGGCAAGGAGTACATGGGCGTTGATCGCAGCACGTTCCTGATCGACAAGGACGGCGTGCTGCGTCACGAGTGGCGCGGCGTGAAAGTGCCGGGCCATGTTGAGGCGGTACTCGAGCAGGCCAAGGTGCTGAATCAGCGCTGAAGCTCCAACTGCTGTGTAGCTGCTGCCGAAGGCTGCGACAAGGTCCGAAGGGCCTTCAAGACAGGGTAGCCACGCTACCCATCGCAGCCTGCGGCAGCAGAATTTGCTGTTACTGACGCACCAGCCGCACATTCTGGAACTCAACCGTTTCGGTGCTGCGGTACGGGTTGATATCCAGCCCGCCACGTCGCACATAGCGCGCATAAACGGTCAGCTTTTCAGGTTTGAGCAAACGTTGCAGGTCGAGAAAGATCCGCTCCACACATTGCTCGTGGAAGTCCGAGTGCTGGCGAAAGCTCACCAGATACGCCAGCAAACTGGCGTGATCCAGCGCCGCGCCGCGGTACTCGACCACTACGGTGCCCCAGTCCGGCTGACTGGTGACCGGACAGTTGGATTTGAGCAGATGGCTATAGACGCTCTCTTCGATCAGCTGCGACTCGTCGCATTTGAGCAACTCGGGACGCGGCTGCTCGTAATCACTGACGCTGATGTCCAGATCATCAATGCACACGCCGGGCAAAACGCCCACACCGTCAGCCTGAACGTCATCCAGGCTGCGTACGCGAACACTGACAGGCTTGCCCGATGCTGCTGACAAATCTGCCTGCAAGGTGGCTTCAAGGCTTTGGGTATCGACGAACACGGTCTGGTTCAGCGAGTTCAGGTACAACTTGAACGACTTGGACTCCACGATGTTCGGCGAATCGGCGGCAAAGCAGAACTCGCCAATGGCCACCACCGGCTTGCCCGATGGCAGCAGCCAGGACAGCTCGAAGCAGTTCCAGAAATCCACCCCGACATAAGGCAGCGTTTCGGCGCTCAGCCCCAGTTCTGCCCATTTCGCCGCACGCGGGATCGGGAACAGCAAGGACGGAGTGTAGGTGCTGATGTATTCACTGGACTTGCCCAGCGGGGAATGTTCGGCGGCGGGATGCATGACAAAAAACCTGGCTAGAAAAACCCGGTAATTCTATCGGGTTTGTCTCGCAGTTTCAGCGCCCGCAGACGATCTGCCCTGTTTAAGGTGCAACTTTGACCTTGCCGACCATGCCCGCCTGGTAGTGACCGGGTACATTGCAGGCGAATTCCAGGTTGTCGGCCTTGCTGAAAGTCCAGGTCAGCTCAGAGGTTTTACCCGGCTCGACCAGCACGCTGTTGGGATCATCGTGCTTCATGCCAGGCATCGGCTGCGATCCGTGGCCCATGGCGGCGTGATCCATCCCCCCATGGCTCATGCCGGTGGGTGTGAGCATGCCGCTTTGTTGCATTTCGAGCATTTCCTTCTGGTGCGCCGCGTGCATCGCGGCATCGCCCAGATTGAATTCGTGCAACAGCTGGCCTTTATTGACCAGGACAAAGCGCACGGTCTCACCGGCTTTGACCTCCAGCGACCGGGGTGAGAACGCCATATCGGTCATGTCTATCTCCACTGTACGCGTGGCACTGGCGGCGGGCGCGGGCTGGCCAAAATCATAATGGCCGCCAGGCGATGCCATCACTGGCAAGCTCAGCACCAACAAACACGCGGCAAGAGACAATCGGTTACGTGCGGTCATACTTACTCCCAGAAACTAAAGGTCAGGCTTACCACCACTTTAAATCCCGGTACTGGCATTCAACTGACCGTTAGATTACAACTTTGTCAGTTTGACCCTACGCCACAAACTCCAAGGTATAAGGCTGACGTTCTTTTTTACGACGAGTCGACCATGAAACTGCTGATTGTCGAAGACCAGGTCAAAACCGGGCAGTACTTGCGCCAGGGCCTGAGTGAGGCCGGGTTCACCACCGAGCTGGCGGCTGACGGCATCACTGGCCAGCATCTGGCGCTGACCGGGGATTATTCGCTGCTGATTCTCGACGTGATGCTGCCCGGTCGCGACGGCTGGCAAATCCTGAAAGCGGTGCGCAGCGCAGGGCTGGACATCCCGGTGCTGTTTTTGACCGCCCGCGATGCTGTCGATGACCGCGTCTACGGCCTGGAATTGGGGGCCGACGATTATCTGGTCAAGCCGTTCGCATTTTCCGAACTGCTGGCCCGGGTTCGCAGCCTGCTGCGTCGTGGCAGCAACACCCCCCAGGAAACCAGCCTGCAACTGGCCGACTTGCGCCTGGACCTGATCCGCCGCCGCGCCGAGCGCAATGGCCAACGCATTGACCTCACCGCAAAGGAGTTCTCCCTGCTGGAGCTATTCCTGCGCCGCCAGGGCGAAGTCCTGCCCAAGTCCTTGATCGCGTCTCAGGTGTGGGACATGAACTTTGACAGCGACACCAACGTCATCGAAGTTGCGATTCGCCGCCTGCGCCTGAAAATCGACGACAACCACGAACACAAGCTGATTCACACCATGCGCGGCATGGGCTACGTACTCGAAGAGCGCAGCAGTTGATGCGCCGCCTGTCACTGAGCAGCCGCCTGGCACTGCTGTTTGCCGGCTGTACCGCGGTGGTATCGCTGTTTGCCGGCGTGCTGTTCGGGCGGGCCAGTGAAGTACATTTCGTCGAGCTCGACCAACAACTGATGGAAAGCCGCCTCGCCGTCCTGCGCAGCACACTGCAAGGCGCAGATACCCTGGAGGGTTTCACCGGGCGCCTGCCAGCACTCCTGCAGGATCTGGCCCACCAGCCGGACCTTGCGGTACGGGTTCGCGGCCCGGACGGGCATCTGTGGTTTGACAGCTCACCGCGCCTGCCACTGGAACTTGCGACCCAGCCGGGCCTGGGCAGCCTGCAAATCAACGGCACTGATTACCGGGTACTGGTGCCCCAGAACGACACCCCGAACGCACCGCATCTGACGTTGTTACTGGACATCACCCACCACCAGCACTTTCTGCAGCGCATGCAACGCCTGATCTGGATGACAGTGGGCCTCTCAGCGCTGGCCACGGCGATTCTCGGCGCCTGGGCGGCCCGTAGCGGCTTGCGCCCCTTGCGCCGCATGAGCGCGATTGCAGCCAGTGTTTCGGCCGACTCACTCAACGCCCGTCTGCCCCAGGAACAAATGCCGGCCGAACTGGCCGAGCTGGCCACGGCCTTCAACGCCATGCTTGGGCGTCTGGATGATTCATTTCAGCGATTGTCGGCATTCTCCGCCGATATCGCCCATGAGTTGCGCACTCCGCTGTCCAACCTGCTGACCCACACCCAGGTCACCCTGACGCGCCCGCGGGGCATTGAAGAGTATCGCGAGGCGCTGCACAGCAACCTTGAGGAACTGCAATGGATGGCGCAGCTGGTCAACGACATGCTGTACCTGGCCAAGGCTGACCACGGCCTGCTCACGCCACGCCGCGAAGCGCTGGACCTGGGCAAGGAAGTGGATGCGTTACTGGAGTTTTACGCTCTACTGGCCGAAGACTCCCGGATCGAACTGACACGTGAAGGCCGTGCACACATGGCCGGTGACCGCAGCATGCTGCGGCGCGCCCTCTCCAACCTGCTGGATAACGCACTGCGTTACACCCCGGCTGGCGGAGCGATCAAGGTGCGGATGGGCGAATCGACAGCCTGCGTACGCATCAGCATTGAAAACACCGGCCCGGGGATTCCTGCCGAGTTGTTGCCGCGCCTGTTTGATCGCTTTTATCGGGCAGACCCGGCGCGGCGCGAAGGCAGCAGCGAGCATGCGGGATTGGGACTGGCCATCACCCAATCGATCATTCGCGCCCATGGCGGGCAGATTCGGTGTGAGTCACAGGAAGGGATAACGCGATTTGTAGTTGAGTTGCCGGCCTGACCTTCATGCGTGAGAGC
>JBILYW010000153.1:0-7308 GCA_044377555.1 Pseudomonas sp. | reverse complement strand
CCTTGAACGGCCCGCCTCGCAAAGGGCTGCGCGCAGACTCGCGCTCAAGGGACTGAAACGCTTCCAGCCCGCCGGACTGGAAAACCCGCTCTGCCTCATCGGAAAACAGCACCGCATCACCGTCAAAAGCAATGCGCAGCTCATTGCTCTCGGCACGCAGCGCGCCGCCCGAAAGGATCGTTGCCGCCGCAAAGCCTTCATTCAGAGCGCTGCGTACATCCTCGGCATGGGTCGACAAAAACAGGTCACAGCCAAAAGCGCTGAGATACGGGTGGGGGTTTCGCCCGCCCGAAAAGGCCGCCCGGGAAATGTTCAGGTCGTAATGCTGGATCGAATTGAACACCCGCAACCCGGTGTCGGCGCTGTTACGTGACACCAGCACCACCTCAACCCGCTCACGCCCAAGGTGTGCGTTGAAACTGAGGAGCTTTTGGACCAGCGCGAAGGCATCCCCCGGCGCAAGGACTTCATCTTCATGTTCGATCTGGTATTGGCGGTATGCCTCAATCCCCTGGGTCAGATACACCCGATGGCTATCATTCAGGTCAAACAACGCCCGAGAAGAGATTGCCAGTACCAGCTTGCCCTTTAAGCCTTTGCTCATTTCGCCCCCACAGGTCCAAGCGGATTCAAACATTGGTTCAAGGTAGCTCGTCAGGCTCAAGCATCAAGGCGAGACGAATATGGTGCTCCAGCTCGCCCTCACTCAGACGCGACTTCAACTCGCCATAAAACGCACCGTCGCGGACCACAAACAGGGTGGGCAGATGGAAAATCTCGTACCGTTCGACAAGGCCGCCGTTGTCACCCGCATCGATCCAGCACAGCCGTTCAATGGGCAACTGCATGTCAGGCAGCCTGCTGCGGGCCGTGCGGCACGCCGAACACCCGGCACCGGTAAAGATCACCAGCGAGGTTCCGGGCAACGCCAGCAGACGCTGATCGGCATCAAAGTCTGTCAGTTCCATTTCAATCACTATACTCAGAAGACAATATTAAATTAATGGCACTTGGAGTCAGCGTTCATGGGTCGCTTTTTACCTCACCCTGACGATATTCCCGTTGAGATAACGCTACGTAAACAACCTGCCCTTTCTCGCCAGAAGCTGCACTCTATCAGCCTCGGAGGCGTGTCATGCAACAGCGATAGAGGCTGGCGACGCGGCACCGCGGTCGACATGTCCATGCCCACCCTGGGTGAGAACGCCCGCTACCCGGGCTATATAGCCTGGTGCGAAAAACACCTTGAGGGTTACCGGATCGGGGTGGCCCTTACCGACGAACAAACCTTGTTTGGCGCACGCATGGGTGAGCAGGTGTGCCAGATAGAGCATTACTCGCGCCTTCAGCTGCAACAGGGCCCCTACCCGCAAACGATGGAAGACCTGGCTCTGGAGTGGGTTACCCATCATGCCGCAGAGTTCTCCCAGGCCACACTGGATCACGCACTGGCGCAGCCAGCACTGGATTAAAGCTGTGCCTGCCCATTGTCGACCAACCGGATAACGCGTTAAGGTTCGGCTCCCCGATGCGCTCAATCAAGCTGTGCTCCGCCGCACGGGGATCGCTGGCGGCCGGCACCCGTGACCTGACGAGTAACACGATGGCTGATTTACCGATCGACGACCTAAACGTTGCCTCCAACGAAACCCTGATCACACCTGAACAGCTCAAGCGCGAGATTCCTCTCAGCGATGCAGCGCTGCAGACCGTGACCAAAGGGCGCGAGGTGATTCGCAACATCCTGGATGGCACCGACCATCGACTGTTCGTTGTCATCGGGCCTTGCTCGATTCACGACCTCAAGGCTGCCCATGAGTACGCAGAGCGCCTCAAGGTGCTCGCGGCTGAAGTCAGCGACACGCTGTATCTGGTCATGCGGGTCTATTTCGAAAAGCCACGCACCACTGTGGGCTGGAAAGGTCTGATCAACGACCCGTACCTGGACGACTCGTTCAAGATCCAGGACGGTCTGCACATTGGCCGCAAACTGCTGCTGGACCTGGCCGAAATGGGCCTGCCGACCGCAACGGAAGCCCTTGATCCGATTTCCCCGCAGTACCTGCAGGACCTTATCAGCTGGTCGGCCATCGGCGCGCGCACCACCGAATCCCAGACGCACCGTGAAATGGCGTCCGGCCTGTCTTCGGCCGTGGGCTTCAAGAACGGCACCGACGGCGGCCTGACGGTAGCCATCAATGCCCTGCAGTCAGTTTCGAGCCCGCATCGCTTTCTGGGCATCAACCAGGAAGGCGGCGTGTCGATCGTCACGACCAAGGGCAACGCCTACGGCCACGTGGTACTGCGCGGCGGCAACGGCAAGCCGAACTATGATTCCGTCAGCGTTGCACTCTGCGAGCAGGCACTGACCAAGGCCAAGATCAGCCCGAACATCATGGTCGACTGCAGCCACGCCAACTCCAACAAAGACCCGGCCCTGCAGCCACTGGTCATGGAGAACGTGGCCAACCAGATCGTTGAAGGCAACCAGTCGATTATCGGCCTGATGGTTGAAAGCCATTTGAACTGGGGCTGCCAGGCAATCCCTAAAAACCTCGAAGACTTGCAGTACGGCGTGTCGATTACCGATGCCTGCATCGATTGGACGGCCACCGAAAACACCTTGCGCAGCATGCATGCCAAGCTCAAGGACGTACTGCCAAAGCGTGCACGCGGCTAATTAGCCTGTAGCCACACACAAAAACGCCGGGGCATGCCCGGCGTTTTTGTGTGTGGCTGCTTTCAGGTGTTGGCCTGAGGGCGCTTGTGACGCTCCATATAACGTTCGACATAAGAACATGACGGGATCACCTCGTACCCCATCTTGTCGGCGTAATCGAGCGCCTGCTCCGTCAAGGCGGCCGCTATACCCCGACCACGCAGGGCATTGGGCACGAACGTGCGATAGATATCCAGAGTCTGCTTGCCCAAATCCATGTAGGTCAGGTAAGCACGATGACCGTCGACAGTGGTCTCAAACTGGTGACCTGCCTGGTCATGGTGGATAGACAACGCCTCGCTCATCATTGCTCCTTCGCGGGTCTTGTATCGTGACCCCTACCTTACTGATGTTTTTCCGCCGAGGGAACTACTACGCCATCACGCACACAGTGCGCCGACAGGCTGATAAAGAGTAGCCACTCTCAATGCAAATGTTCAATTCACTCGGTCAGCTGTTGTGAGCAGAATAAGCCTGCCCAAACGTTTCGTCAGCCCGACGGCCTGAAAGTAGCCCTGAACATTTTCCGGAAGGTTGAGCCTATGACGTACAACCGTACTTAAAGTCACGTTATGGTAAAACGGATATGCCTGTTTTCAACGATCCAAACTGACTGTTTTTCAAGCACAATCTGTTAAAGCTAGCCCATCAACAATGATTGCCAATTATTTTTTTTGGTTCTTGCGTTAGGTCATTTTACTTACTACAAGTAATGGGTACTATGTACGCCGGCTGTTTCCTCACTTTGAAGGAACAGCTTTAATTAGAAAGTCCTTGAAGGGGAACACGATGAACAACGTTCTGAAATTCTCTGCTCTGGCATTGGCCGCAGTTCTGGCTACCGGTTGCAGCAGCGTATCTAAAGAAACTGAAGCCCGCCTGACTGCAACTGAAGATGCAGCAGCTCGCTCCCAGGCTCGTGCTGACGAAGCCTACCGTAAAGCTGACGAAGCTCTGGCTGCTGCTCAAAAAGCACAACAGACTGCTGATGAAGCAAACGAGCGCGCTCTGCGCATGCTTGAGAAAGCAAGCCGCAAGTAATAGTCCTTCGGGATTGTTACCAAGCCGACCTATTTATAGGTCGGCTTTTTTATTGCCTGCCAGTCACCGAACGGGCAATAAAAAGCCGCCGGGGTATTAACCGCGGCGGCTTTTTAAGTATGGGCTTACTGCACGTAATCCAGTGACGGGCCCGCAGACATTGGCGCATTGGAAATGCCGATCTCTGCAGGTATACCGGTCTCGGCACCCACTACAGGGAACGCCTTGTCCTTGTCTATCGAGATCCTGTTTTCCAGGTCTTTGTGCTTTAGCAGAAAGTTCATAAACCCGGCGTACTTGTTCTGCAAGTCTTCAGGGGTCAAGTGGGACTTGTCGCTGACGGCCACCAGGGAACCATCTTTGACATTGAGGGGCTCATGCACCTCGAGCAATACCTTGCCGCCACTGACGCCAATCTTGTAGGGCTCGTTAATGATTCGCACCGGCGTACCGACAGGCACCATCTGCGACATTTGCAGCACGTTCTTGTTGAGCATGCGGAAGCAGCCATGGCTGGTCCCTGTACCGATGCCGAATTTTGCGTTCGAGCCATGAATCAGGTAACCCGGCATGCCGAGGGTGAACTTGAACGGGCCCAAAGGGTTATCCGGCCCGGCAGGCACTACGTTCGGCAGCGGATCACCGTTTTTGGCGTGCTCGGCCTTGATCGAGGCCGGCGGTGTCCAGGTCGGGTTAGGGGTTTTGGCGGTGACCTTGGTCTGCCCCAAAGGCGAGCCCCAGCCTTCGCGGCCAATGCCCAGCGGGAAGGTATAGACCTTGTTCTGGTCTTTGGGGAAGTAGTACAACCGGTACTCGGCCAGGTTGATCACGATCCCTTCACGCTTGCCCGGCGGCAGGATGAACTGGGTCGGCAACACGATATCGGTGTCCACTATCGTGCCATCCGGGTTTTTCTTGACCGGTAACCAGGCATCGATCCCCGGGTTGGCGGCAATCATTTCCGAATAGCCCAGCTCGTACGTGTTGCCCAAATCAGCAAAGGAATCTTCGTACTTGCCCTTGATGACCTGCACCTGACCAACGACATCTTCACCGGGTGGCGGCAGCGGGAACTCGAGCGCAACAGCGGGACCCGCAACACAAAGTGCGGCAACTGACAGGTAACGGGTGACTGCAGGTAGGCGCGACAACATCCGGAACATCCTTCGCATAATCAACGGGGACAAAAAAGGGAGTGTACACCGCGCCCACGGGATCGTGAGCCGGCTAGGCGTCAAACACGTAACATCATAGTTCAAAGGGTAACGCTACAACTCAAAGCGCAACTCTGGCCAGATAGGCTCGGTGCCACGGCGCTGCGACTCGATAATCGCCCGGCACAGCGGGCATAGCCGATGGTCCTGGAAGACCTTGCGCGTGACATCCGACCAGCGCGGCTGTGCCGGCAGCAATGAGCCACATAACGTACGGTCAATGGTGCCTCCCAGCTCCAGTTGACGCGTCACCAGATGCACCCGTACCTCCTGGCAGGCGAACAAATCGAGCTGCTCATCGGGCTCGATCAGTTGATAGGCATATAAAGACCAGGCAGGACGCGACATCGGGGGCTCCAAATCGGGGGGGCGCCACCTTAGCCGAAACACTGCCGCTAGAGAAGCATCAAAGCAGGGGTTTTAGCGCCGGCCACACATTATCCAGCAAAAGCCCCTGCGCCCCGACCGCCGGGTGGATGCCATCGGCTTGCATCAACTCGGGCTTGCCCCCCGCTCCCTCAAGGAAAAACGGCACCAGCGCGACCTTTTTCTCCTGGCCCAGCTCGGCATAAACCGCAGCAAAAGCCCGGGTGTATCGAGCACCATAATTGGGCGGCAACTGCATCCCCAGCAGCAGTACCTTGGCACCCGCCTGTTGCGAGGCGTCAATCATGCCCGCAAGATTTTGTTTCAATTGAGCTGGCAACTGGCCACGCAGGCCATCATTGCCTCCCAGCTCCACAATCACCACATCAGGTTTATGCTCTGCAAGCAGCGCAGGCAACCGCGCAAGCCCCCCGGCACTGGTGTCTCCGCTGATCGACGCGTTGACCACCTTATCGTCGTATCCTTGCTCCCTGAGCCTTTGTTCGAGCAACGACACCCATCCCAGACGGGTATCCAGGCCGAAAGCCGCGCTGATACTATCGCCAACGATCAAGATTGTTCCCGCCGTTGCCGTCTGCGCCATGCACATCAGGGCCAGAGCAGCACTTAAAAACCACACACGCATTGGATTCTCCATGGGCGAAAGTATTCTCACCGCGCAGAACCTTAGCAAAGTGGTTCCCAGCGCGGAAGGCGAGTTGACCATCCTCCACCCCCTGAGCCTTGAACTGGACAAGGGCGACAGCCTGGCGATCGTGGGCGCATCCGGCTCCGGCAAGTCAACGCTGCTGGGCTTGCTCGCAGGCCTGGACCTGCCCAGCCAGGGTGAAGTGATTCTGGCAGGCCGGGCCCTGAGCACCCTGGACGAAGACCAGCGCGCACGGGTGCGGGCCGAACATGTGGGTTTTGTGTTTCAGTCGTTCCAGCTGCTCGACAGCCTCAACGCCCTGGAAAACGTCATGTTGCCGCTGGAGCTGGAGGGCCGCAAAGATGCCCGCGAGCATGCCCGTCATCTGCTGGAGCGCGTCGGCCTGGGCCAGCGCCTGAGCCATTCACCGCGTCAACTGTCCGGCGGTGAGCAACAGCGGGTGGCCATTGCCCGGGCGTTTGCCGCCAATCCGGACGTGCTGTTTGCCGATGAACCCACCGGCAACCTGGACAGCCACACCGGTGAACGCATCACCGACCTGCTCTTCGAGTTGAACAAGGAACGCGGCACCACCCTGGTGCTGGTGACCCATGACGAACGCCTGGCCCATCGTTGCCGGCGCCTGATCCGTCTTGAAGCTGGCCATCTGGTCGGCCCTCTGGAGCCCTGATGGCACGCCTGCCGCTGTTGCGCCTGCTAAGTCTGGCCGTACGCCAATTGCTGCGCGATGCCCGCGCCGGTGAGTTGCGCGTACTGTTCTTTGCCCTGCTGGTCGCCGTCGCGGCCAGCACGGCCATCGGTTACTTCGGTGCCCGCCTCAATGGCGCGATGCTGTTGCGCGCCACCGAGTTCCTGGGCGCCGATCTGGTGCTCGATGGCAGCTCCCCGGCCCGCGAAGAGCAAATCAGGACGGGCACTGATCTGGGCCTCAAACATGCCCGCGTGGTCGAATTTGCCAGCGTGATTGCGACCGACAACGGCATCCAGCTTTCCAGCATCAAGGCGGCAGACGACGCTTACCCGTTGCGCGGCGAACTGAAGAGTGCGCCCCAGCCCTATGCCGAAGAACAGGCCGGCGGTGGCCCTAAGCCCGGAGAAGCCTGGGCCGAAGCCCGATTGCTGACCGCGCTGGACCTCAAGATCGGCGATGAAATCGATGTCGGCTCCAAAACCGTGCGCATCACCCGCGTTCTGACGTATGAACCGGACCGCGCCGGCAACTTGTACAGCCTCACTCCCCGGGTACTGATCAATCTGGACGACCTGGCCGCTACCGGCATCGTGCAGCCGGGTAGCCG
>JBILYW010000152.1:0-7313 GCA_044377555.1 Pseudomonas sp. | reverse complement strand
AACTGCAGGTCATCCATGGGTAAAAACTGTGCATGCATCGGCGCGGCGGCCAGGGGCAGGCTGGCCAGCACCAGGCTCAGTGCAGCACTGCGAAGTAAAAGGCTCATGTCGGGTTCCAAAGCGCGGGGAGCGGCACTCTAGCATGCGGGCCGCAAGCACCGGGAGGCACAGAGTGCCTCCCGGCAGGCTGTCTACTGCGCCATCAACTGCCCCGCCTCGATCCGCACATGCCGAGGGTGGAAGCGCGCCAGACTGCTGCGATGCCCCACGCTGACAATACTCAACCCCGGCAGTTGATCGATAAGGGCCTGATACAGCATGGCTTCGTCTTCTTCATCCATCGCCGAGGTGGCCTCGTCCATGTAGAGCCATTGCGGCCGATACAACAGCGCACGGGCAAAAGCCAATCGTTGCTGCTCGCCACCGGACAGCAGACGCTGCCAGTGGTTGACCTCGTCGAGCTTGGGGATCAGATGCTCAAGGCGGCAGCTGCGCAGCACTTGTTCATAGCGTTGCGTGTCGTAGCTGTCGCCGGGCTGTGGATAACTCAAGGCGTCACGCAAGGTTCCAATGGGCAGGTACGGTTTTTGTGGCAAGAACAGCGCCCGCTCCTCGGGCAGCCGGATCGCCCCGCCCCCTTGCGGCCAAAGCCCGCCCATGGCCCGCAGCAAGGTACTTTTGCCGCTGCCGGAGCGACCGCTGAGCATCAGCCTGTCCCCGGCCGCCACCTGCAAGTTGGCGTCATGCAGCAAAGCGCGGCCATCGGCCAGGTCCAGGCTCAGCCCATCGATCTTCAGCGCCTCGCCCTGGCGCTGCACATCAATCGCCGGTGCACGCTGTTCGTTGTCGGTCATGGCCTGGCGAAAGCTGAGCAAACGATCACAGGTAGCACGCCATGCAGCCAGGGTGACGTAGGCATCGATAAACCAGCTGAAGTTCTCTTGCACGTTGCTGAAGGCCGAGTTGATTTGCATCAGCTCACCCAGCTCGATCTTGCCGGAGAAGTAGCGCGGCGCGGCGACGACAAACGGAAAGATAATGGCAATTTGCGAGTAGCCCGCGGTGAAAAATGTCAGCCGCTTTGTCACCTTCATTTGCGTCCAGAAGTTCTTCCAGACCCGGTCGAAACGTATGCTAAGCCGTTCATGTTCATTGGGTTCGCCGTTGTACAACGCAATGCTCTCGGCGTTTTCCCGCACCCGAACCATCGCGAAACGCAGGTCGGCTTCGAAGCGTTGCTGTTGATTGCTCAAACCGATCAGGCGGCGACCAATCAGGTGCGCCAGCCAGCTACCGACGGCGGCATACAGCAGCGCGCACCAGAACATGTAGCCGGGAATGGTAATGCCAAAGACTTCAATGCTGCCCGAAACACCCCACAGGATCACCGAGAACGACACCAGGCTGACCAGGGTACGGATCAGGCCAAGGCCGAGGGTGAGGGTATTGTCGGTGAACGAGTTGAGGTCTTCACTGATGCGCTGGTCAGGGTTATCGGTGTAACCGCCCTGCTCCAGCTGGTAGTAGTTCTTGTGTTCGAGCCAGCGTGCGAAATGCTTTTCGGTCAGCCAGCGACGCCAGCGAATGGTCAGCATCTGGGTCAGGTAAAGCCGGTACACCGCGCCGACAATACCCACCGCAGCGATGATCCCGAAATAGCCGATCAGGCTCCAGAACGCAGCACCGTCCTTTTTCTCCAGTGCGTTGTAGAAGTCCTTGTACCAATGGTTGATCCACACCGAGATGCCCACACTGACAAGCGACAAGGCGATCACTGCAATCAACAGCATCCACGCCCTGGCACGCTCTTCACTGCGCCAGTAGGGTGTTATGAGGCCCCAGACCCGAGGTATGAATTGCCCGCGCACAGCATCATTCACGACAGAAGGCTCAGCGTTCTGATTCATAGTTCAGGCTCGATCGGAGTAAAGAACATCTTGCAAACCGGTCAGGACGACCGGCCCACGACGCGATGAAACGTCTTGGCACAGAGTAGGTCCTGCCGCCATTTCGTGGCAAGGCGCAACGAAATGGCGGCAGTTCCTGTTCAGCGTCTTACCGGGCGCTTCTGCAATTTGCGCTGCAACGTACGGCGATGCATGCCCAGGGCGCGGGCAGTGGCCGAAATATTGCCTTCATGCTCACCCAGCACGCGCTGGATGTGTTCCCACTGCAGACGGTCAACCGACATCGGGTTGTCCGGCACCAGGGTTTCGAGGTCGGCATGCTGGGACAGCAAGGCGGCGAGCACGTCATCCGCATCCGCAGGCTTGCACAGGTAATTGCAGGCGCCGCGCTTGATCGCCTCAACGGCAGTGGCGATGCTCGAATAGCCGGTGAGGATCACCACCCGCATCTCGGGATCAAGCTCAAGCAGCTTGGGCAACAGGACCAGGCCTGAATCGCCGTCCATTTTCAGATCCAGTGCCGCGTAATCGGGCAGGTCCTGTTGCGCCAGGATCAGCCCTTCTTCGGCGGAGCCCGCCGTGCTGACGCGAAAACCGCGTCGGCTCATGGCGCGAGCCATTACGCGGGTAAACGTGGCGTCGTCATCTACCAACAACAAATGTGGCAGTTCTTCGCCTTCGACCTGAATTTCTTCACTCATTTTCATTTCCTCGGGCGACACGTGGCAGGCGCAGCTCAGTGAGCGTTCCGCCATCCTCATGACTGTAGAGTTTTACCGAGCCACCGGCGCGTGTCACGCTGGCTTTGCTCAAGAATAGGCCCAGGCCGAAGCCTTTGCCCTTGGTGGTAAAAAAGGGTTTGCCGATTTGCTCGGCGATGGCCAACGGTACACCTGGACCGTGGTCGCGAATACTGATGGTCAGATCAACTGCATCCCAATCGAGGCAGACTTCCAGCCCTTCAGGGCAGGCATCGGCTGCATTGTTAAGCAAGTTGAGCAACGCCTGGGTCAAGTCCGGCGGCGGCGCCAGGCGCGGAACCGGTGCATGGCCCAGACACTGAAAGCGGTAAGTGGCCTCAGGACGCATCAAGTGCCAGCGGTTCAAGGCCTCGTCCAGCCACTGCGTGACGTCCTGAACCTCAATCGCCAAACGACGGTTGGCTTCAGCGGCACGCACCAGTTGCTGCAGGGTTTCCTTGCACAGCTTGACCTGATCCTGAAGCACGCTCAGATCATCCTGCAATTCAGGGTCCTGATGATCGCGGCGCATCTCTTTAAGCAGCACGCTCATGGTCGACAACGGCGTACCCAACTCGTGGGCGGCGCCGGCCGCTTGTGTTGCCACCGCCAGTAGCTGCTGGTCGCGCAGGCCTTCTTCACGGCGCAGGGCACGCAGCTCTTCCTGACGACGCAGCTCTTCGCCCATCTTGGCAGCGAAAAACGTGATCACTGCCGCCGACAGCGCAAAACTCAGCCACATCCCGTAAATCTGCAGCTTTTCGCGGAAGAACGGCACCGTGTCTATCGGGTAGAACTGCATCAGCAACAGCGTGTAGAGCGCCAGCGCGATCCCGGTCAGCACCAACGAGTAACGCCATGGCAATGTCACCGCGGCGATGGTCAGCGGCACCAGGTAATAGGACACAAACGGGTTGGCCGAGCCTCCCGAGAAGTACAGCAAGGCACTGTGGATAAACAGGTCACAGGCCAGTTGCAGCGCGTACTCCAGCTCCGTTACCGGCCAGGTGGTGCGCAACCTGATAGCGGTAAAAGCACACAGCAGCATGGAAAAACCGAGAGTGATACTCAGTTGAAACCACGGCAGCGGCAACAGATTGAACAGGTAGGCAAAGCCGACTGAGCCCGCTTGCGCGGCCAGCACCAACATGCGGATAAACGTAAGACGCCATAAGTTCTGGCGCGTTGCTGACAATAACTGAACGGGGGCGAGCATGAGCTCTCCTGATGAGCGCTCCAGGCGGATCGCAGGGAGTATAACCAAGCGAACGGCCCGACAGGCAAAAGTGCGGCAAAGAGCCACAGTGTTTTTTGTGAAAAAGCGGCTAATGGCCTGCATCTGGGCAAACTGTGTGGGAGCGGGCTTGCTCGCGATGGCTTCGATGCGGTCTGGCTGACAGACACTGGTGCCTGCTTCGCGAGCAAGCCCGCTCCCACAGTGGACAAAGAAGTAGCCGCCAAATGTATCGAAAATGTAATCGGGCGAACTGATGGCCACTGATTAGAGTCATATAGCCATTATTGTCCTCATTCAAGGAGCTTCCATGTCCACTTTTCAACGCACCGCTGCCCTTTTGACCCTGAGCATCGGCGCCCTGGCCAGCCTGCCGGCGCTGGCCGACGACATTCATTACAACCAGATCTCCTTGCGCGCCGAAGCCAGCCAGGAAGTCCCCCGCGACCTGATGATCGTGACGCTGTACACCGAGGCGCAAAATACCGATGCAGCCAAGCTGGCCGCTGAAGTCACCACCTCGATGAACAAGGCCATTGGCCAGGCCAAGTCCGTCAAGGAAGTGACCTTGCGCCAGGGCAACCGCAACAGCTACCCGATTTACGACAACAAAACCCAGAAGATCACCGGCTGGCGTGAGCGCGCCGAGCTGCGCCTGGAAAGCACCGACTTTGCCGCATTGTCCAAGCTCACCGGCGATCTGATGCAAACCCTGAAAATGGGCAGCATGCAGTTCACCGTCGCCAATGCCACCCGCAAAACCAGCGAAGACGCGCTGCTCAAGGATGCCGTCAATGCATTCAAGGCCCGCGCCCAGCTGGCCACCGATGCTCTGGGCGGCAAGGGTTACAAAATCGTCAACCTGAACCTCAACACCAATGGCTATCCGCAGCCCTACATGCGCAGCGCGATGATGATGAAAGCTGCCGCCCCGGCGATGGACTCCGCGCCGACTCCGGAAGTCGAAGCCGGTACCAGCGAAGTCAGCATGAGCGCCGACGGTGTGATTGAAGTCCAGATGCAGTAAACCGCGATACAACCTCAAAACCCCTGAAGCGACCACGCTTCAGGGGTTTTTTTATGCCTCGGGGTAAAACCTGAAGAACGTCCTAACATGAAGAAACGGGGTTTTGGCAGGCACCTGCAACCCAAACCTGTGGAGTTCCATTGCAAAAGTCTCAATTAGTAACAGTGCTGACCTAAAACAGTGCAGCTGACGTTCAGGAGGCCTCAAGACATGTAAGTAAATGCGTCTAAAAGCAGGACGCAAACGATCAAATGCGTCATTAGTTATATATAAGCGACATTCTTGTACGATCGTTCCACGTTTTAGAGCTTCAATCACTTCCGCATATTGCATTGGGTATGGGCTGTGCATAAGTATCGCCGGGTCGACTCACAAGGTCGCCCTCAAACCAAAAATGACAAAAATCATGAGGCCACCATGTTCAAACACGCGGTCATTCCGTTTTTAGTAGGCGCCAGCCTGTTGGCAAGTGCACCTTTCGCCCACGCAGCGACCAACCTGGTGTTCTGCTCCGAAGGCAGCCCGGCCGGTTTTGACCCGGGCCAGTACACCACCGGCACTGACTTCGATGCGTCGGCAGAGACCATGTTCAACCGTCTGAGCCAGTTCCAGCGTGGCGGCACCGCCGTTGAGCCAGGCCTGGCGACCAGCTGGGATGTCTCGCCGGACAACCTGACATGGACCTTCCACCTGCGTGATGGCGTCAAGTTCCACACCACGCCGTACTTCAAACCGACCCGTGATTTCAACGCCGACGACGTGCTCTTCACGTTCAACCGCATGCTCGACAAAGACATGCCGTTCCGTAAGGTCTACCCCACCGAATTCCCTTATTTCACCGACATGGGCATGGATAAAAACATCGCCAAGGTGGAAAAAATCGACGACAAGACCGTGCGCTTCACGCTGAACACGGTCGATGCCGCATTCATCCAGAACCTGGCCATGAGCTTTGCCTCCCTCCAGTCCGCCGAGTACGCCGACAAGCTGCTCAAGGAAGGCAAGCCTGCCGATATCAACCAGAAACCGATCGGCACCGGCCCGTTTGTATTCAAGAGCTACCAGAAAGACTCGAACATCCGTTACACCGGCAACAAGGACTACTGGAAGCCTGAAGACGTCAAGATCGACAACCTGATCTTCGCCATCACCACCGACCCGTCGGTGCGCATCCAGAAGCTTAAAAAGAACGAGTGCCAGGTCACCCTCTTCCCGCGCCCGGCAGACCTCAAGGCCCTTGGCGAAGATCCAAACCTGAAGATGCCTCACCAGGCAGGCTTCAACCTCGGCTACATCGCCTACAACGTGATGGACAAGGTCAAGGGCAGCAACGAGCCGAACCCGATGGCCCAGCTCAAGGTCCGTCAGGCGCTGGACATGTCGGTGAACAAGCAGCAAATCATCGACTCGGTGTACCAGGGTGCAGGCCAACTGGCTGTTGGCTCCATGCCGCCGACCCAATGGTCGTATGACACCAGCATCAAGGACGCTCCTTTCGATCCGGAAAAAGCCAAGCAGCTGCTTAAAGAAGCGGGGATCAAGGACGGCACCGAAATCACCCTGTGGGCCATGCCGGTTCAACGTCCTTACAACCCAAATGCCAAGCTGATGGCGGAAATGCTTCAGTCCGACTGGAGCAAGATCGGCATCAAGGCCAAGATCATGACCTATGAATGGGGCGAGTACATCAAGCGCTCCAAGGGCGGTGAGAACGGCGCGATGCTGATTGGCTGGAGCGGCGACAACGGTGACCCGGACAACTGGCTCGGCACGCTGTTCGGTTGCGACTCGCTGGAAGGCAACAACTTCTCGAAGTGGTGCGACCCGCAGTTCGACAAGCTAGTTAAAGCCGCCAAGGCCACCACCGATGTTGCAGAGCGCACAAAACTGTACCAACAGGCGCAGCAACTGCTCAAAAGCCAAGTCCCAATGACACCTATCGCACACTCGACGGTGTATCAACCGATGCGCAAAAACGTAGAGGATTTCAAGATCAGCCCGTTCGGCTTGAACTCCTTCTACGGAGTCAGCATCACCAAATAAAGGACCGGTGAATGCGGCTACAAAGCCGCATTTGCTTACCCGCCAAGGCGTCGGAAATATCCTTCAGCTTAAAGCCACCGCGAACTACAGCGGAGGCTATAAGACGTCGAGATTTTTCCTACAGCTCGGTCAGTCCCGACGCATTTACTCCTGCTCGTCGCCCCTCTAACGTCGGCGTACGGCCTCTCTATTGCGCCGGTTACAGCACCGTTGCTGTGAAGTTGACGCCTGAGCGACCGCGCAGCTGCCAAAGCGCGTATTCAGGACTCAATAACAAAAAGGAATGGGATCGCCATGCGCAACCCTCTGGTTTTATCTGTTTTGCTCAGTGCCGGCGTACTTGCCGGCAGCCCGCTCGCGAG
>JBILYW010000151.1:0-7330 GCA_044377555.1 Pseudomonas sp. | reverse complement strand
CTGACCGCCGCTACGTCCCTTGTGAAAAGTGGTCTGGTATATCACTTAAAAGCGTCGGGGCAAGGCATGCCATTTTGGCGCTATAAATGGCGCCTCGCCCAAGGTCAGGCACCCCGCTTTGCAAGGAGCAAAGAAAACATGTCGTCTTCCGCACCCACGTCCCCCGTTCGCATGCGCGATCTTGTCCACCCGATTGTTGCCGGTCTGATTTCAGTTATCGTCAACTATGGCGGCACGTTCATTCTGATCTTCCAGGCCGCCAAAGTGGCCGGGCTGAGCCCCGAGCTGACGGCTTCGTGGGTGTGGTCGGTGTCGATTGGCGTGGGCATTACCGGGCTGTACCTCAGCTGGCGGACCCGTGAACCGATCATTACCGCCTGGTCGACACCCGCGGCGGCCTTTCTGGCCGTCGCACTGGCAACCACGCCCTATGCCGAGGCGATAGGGGCGTACATCATTTCGGCCGCCGCTTTCGTGCTGCTGGGTTTGTCCGGCCAGTTCGAAAGACTCATCCGCCTGATTCCGTCGGGTGTAGCCGCAGGTTTACTGGCCGGTATCCTGCTGAAATTCGGTATCGGTGCGTTTGGCGGCATGAGCATTGACCCGGTGCTCGCGGGCGGGCTGATCGTCGCTTACGTAGTGCTCAAGCGCTTCACCGCGCGTTACGCCGTGGTGGGTATTCTGGTGCTGGGGCTGGCCTTCCTGCTGACTCAGGGGCGCGTGGACTTTTCGGCGCTGGAACTGCAATTCGCCGCTCCGGTATTTACCCGGCCCGAATTCTCGCTGGATGCGTTGCTCAGCGTGGCGTTGCCGCTGTTTCTGATCACTCTGACCGGCCAGTACATGCCGGGCATGCTGGTGTTGCGCAACGATGGCTTCAGGACCCGCGCCAACCCTGTCCTGGCCATTACCGGGCTGGGTTCGTTGCTCATGGCGCCCTTCGGATCTCACGCGTTCAACATCGCCGCGATCACGGCAGCCATTTGTACCGGCAAGGAAGCCTCTGAAGATCCTTCCAGACGCTGGATCGCCGGCGTTGCTGCAGGCGTGTTTTATATCCTCGTCGGGATTTTCGGGGTAACCCTTGCCGCCGTGTTTATGGTCTTCCCCGCAACCTTCATTACAACGCTGGCCGGCCTGGCCTTGCTGGGCACGATTGGCGGCAGTCTGGCCAGTGCCATGGCCGACGTTGAATCCCGTGAAGCCTCGCTGATCACTTTTCTTGCGTGCGCCGCCAACATTACGTTGTTCGGTATCGGTGGCGCGTTCTGGGGGTTGCTGATTGGTCTGTTGGCATACGCCGTACTCAACGGCCGTTTTCCGCGCCGTGAGCCGGTCGTCGCTACAGACCGGTCATGACCCGGGCCGGTCTGTCGAGAGCGCTTGGAAACACCACTTTTCAGCGGGGATGACACGACAGAAGGGGCCTGCGAGGGTCCCGTTGTGATGAGCCACAATGGCTTCGGCCTTTAGCGCCGGGGTGTCGGAGCACGTATGACCGTCGGCGATCAGCACTGCATCGAACCCGATATCCCGGGCGGCGCGGCAGGTGCTGTCGACGCAGTATTGGGTTTTCATTCCGGCGATGACCACCCCCTGAACGCCCAGTGCCTGTAGCTGATCGGCCAGGGCTGTCCCTGCGAAGGCATTGGGTCGGCTTTTTTCGAAAATCACTTCGTCGCCCCGCAACACCAGCTCCGGCACCAGCTGCGTCAACGGGCTTGCAGCTTCGATCGGCGAACCCGGAGCACCGATATGGCGGGCGAGAAAAATCGGGGCGCCCGCACTGCGGGCGTTATCCAGCAGCTTGTTCAACGTCGCCAGCAGCGCTTCGCCATCCCGTGGTTTATCCGGGCCGTGAAGCAAACCGACCTGCATATCCAGAATCAACAGTGCATACATGGTGCATTTCCTTGCGTGTTGGCCAGCGACACAAGGGCGAAAAAAAAGGCCCTTTCCATCACTGGCGGGCCTTTTGAAGTTCGTGTGTTACTGGCTCACGACACCTCTCACGACCCGCCTCTGGCGGTCGTGGTGGTCGTGGTCAAGGCAATACGTGGTTGATTCATGAAGCTGACAGTAGCGGCGCGGCGCCGGGTTGACAAGTGAACGCTGCGACGCGGTCGCAATCACGAGCCCTGTACGAGCACTTGATAGCGACTCTGTACAAACCCGTTATCAGACACTGAGGCGTCAATCAGGCATAAATCCTGCTCAACACCCAACTGACTGAACAGTGGAATCCCTTTGCCCAACAACACTGGAATGCGCGTGATCGTGATCTCGTTGATCAATCCCGCAGCGAGGAAAGCCTGGATCGTCTGACCGCCATCTATATAGAGATGCTTCAGGCCTTGAGCCGCCAGCTGCGCCACGACAAGTGCCGGATCGCCGGCCAGCACATCGACCTTGCCACGCAGTTTTGTCGGTAGCGGTACCTCCCCGTGCGAGAGCACTACAACCCGCTTGTCCTCGTAGGGCCACTCAGGAAAGGACAGCACCTTGTCCAGCGTCTTGCGCCCCATGACCAGTGCATCGACCGTCGACATGAACTCATCATAACTGAGCCCCTTCAATGCAGAGCACTCGTACTCGGGCCGATGCAGCCACTCAATATCGCCATCCATCCTGGCAATGAAGCCGTCAACACTTGCTGCGATAAAGACCGAACATTTTGTATCCATGGTCAAAAAGACTCCTGTTTTTGGGCGGTGTTTACAGCATGTGCTCAAGCCAGATAATTACAACACCGCCTCGCCATTGGCTGATAGACCAGCCCGGCGGACTCGCCCACGTCCCCTGCCAGGGCGCAACCGTCAGCATGAACGCATCGAGGCACAGGGCGCTGGCGCGTGGCTAGTCGTCGCGGGTCAGTTTGCGTATCTGCACAGTCGTCGTCCTTGTCTGGAATAAGGGTGGATGCAGTCTACGCAATCAATTATGAAGCAGGAGAGAAAGGCGCCTTGCCGGCGCCTTTTTTAGTGTTAATCGATCTTGATCACAATCTTGCCGAACGCACCTTTTGCCAGGTGCTCGTAGGCTTCACGGGCTTTCTCGAACGGATATACCTGATCGATAACAGGCCGGATTTTGTGTTCCTCAAGGAATGCATTCATGCGGTCAAACGACGAGCGCGGCGCGACCGCAATACCGCGAATGGTTGTCTGACGGAAAATCAGCGGCATCAAATTGAGTTCAACGGTCTGCCCGGCCAAAAAGCCAATCTGCGCAATACGCCCTGAGGCCTTGGTCGCCGCAACCGATTGATTGATGCCGCTGCCACCGGCCACGTCGAGCAGCAAATCCACACCTTTGCCGCCGGTGAGTTTCAGCACTTCGTCCGCCCAGTTCGGCGTGGTCCTGTAATTGATGCCGGCCACCGCACCCAGACGCTTCACGGCTTGCAGGTTTTCATCGCTACTCGACGTCGCGATCACCCTGGCGCCAAGGGCCGTGGCAATCTGCACGGCGAAAATGGAGACCCCGCCAGTGCCTTGAACCAACACGGTCTGACCCGGTTGAATATTTCCATAATCGACCAAGGCGTACCACGCCGTGAGCGCGGCGATTGGCAGTGTGGCCGCTTCCTCGTCGCTCATGTTGGCAGGTGCGGCCACGGCGCTGTCTTCGTGGATGATCATGTACTCGGCCAGACCGCCAGGCAATGGCGAACCGAAACAGTAATCCGGTTCGTTCGGCCCCGGCTCGCCATCCAGCCAACGGGAGTACAGGTGCGAATTGACCCGGTCGCCGACCTTGAAACGCGTGACGCCATCACCGACCGCGACCACAGTGCCGGCAGCATCGCTCACCGGGATCAGAGGTTTGGGCACCATGTGGGGTTCATAGATGCCATCAACGATTGCCTTGTCGCGAAAGTTCAACGACACAGCGCCGACCTTGACCAATAACTCGCCGGCTTTCGGTTGTGGGGTCACAGCCTCACCCGGTTGCAGGTTGTCGAGTCCGAAATCTTTCAGTAACCAAGCCTTCATGGTGATTCTCCAAATGCACGTAAATGGTTGCAAACCGAAAGCGGTTCGCCTTGGGCCATCTTTCGCTTTTGGCGGCGCGTAATAAATACGCAAAAAAAGACATGATTGTTCTATTCTGAGGCAACAAACACTGCGCCGCCGTCAATCATCCGGGGCTCACAGGGAAACGTCATGGAATTGCTGCAATCGATGCGAGTGTTCGCCAGATTGGCTGACCTCGGTAGTTTCACCAAAGCTGCCGAGTCGCTGGACATCGGGCGGCCCCAGGTCACCCGCTGTATTCAGGAGCTGGAGAAGTCACTGGGTGTGCGGCTGTTCCAGCGCACAACCAGAAAGGTGGCGCTCACCGCCGAAGGCGAACTGTTCTATCAACGGGTACAGGAAATTCTTGCGGGTATCTGCGCTGCGACCACGATGTTTGATCGTACCGGTGCCACGCTCGTGGGCCGGCTTCGGGTCGATATCCCGACCGCGTTCGCACAAATGGAATTCATCAAGTGCCTCAAAGAATTCACCGACACCTTCCCGGGCATCAACATGGTGCTAGGTGTTACAGATCGAGCCGTTGACCTTGTTGGCGAAGGGATCGACTGTGCATTACGCATAGGTGATCTGCCGGATTCAACCCTGATCGCTCGCCCCATCGCGATGGCAACCATGGTCACGTGCGCAGCGCCCGAGTATCTGGACGCCCATGGCACGCCCGAGACGCTTGACGATCTGGTTGCCCATCGAGGCGTCAACTTCCTGTCTGGCCAGAGCAACAGGACATTGCCTTGGCATTTCTCGGTCCTGGGGCAGGATCGAACATTTGTCAGCAGCACCGCCATCACTGTCACCGAGTCAAATGCGTACGTTCAGTGCGGCGTCTCGGGCTTCGGCATTATTCAGGCCCCCGGCATCACCGTGGCCAAGCATCTTGATAGCGGCGCTTTGGTGGAGATTCTGGAGTCCTGTCGACCGGCCCCTCGACCTGTATCGCTGTTGTACCCGAGCAGGACTCACCTTGCGCCGCAGGTGCAGGTTTTTATCGAATGGCTGCAGGAGCGTTTTCCACAGCTACATGCCGCGTTGCTGGATCGTTAGGATGAGCAACCTGCCTCATTTATGTCGGTTAACCTCGTAGTGCAGGCACGCCACCCCCGACGCGAAAATTTTACTTTTCATCAGTGTGAGTGCGGTCCTGTCCTTGATGTTTTTGAACAAGGGAACACCCTGCCCCAGCAGAATCGGATTGATGAATAGCCAATACTCGTCGATAAGGTTTTCCGCCATCAGCGAATGAGTGGCCCCGGGGCTGCCAAACACTAAAATATCGCTGCCTGCGCTGTGCTTGAGCTTGCTGATTTCATCGCTTAAATGGCTACTGATGATCTTGGTATCAGGATGGTTTTTTTCCAGCAGGGTTTTCGACAACACAATTTTCCGGGCGGTTTTATACCAGCGCGAATGCGCATGGTCATGGGCACTGGCATTGGGCTGTTCGGCAGCGGTTGGCCAGTAGGACTCCATCATCTGGTAAGTGACGCGCCCGTATAGCGCGGTGTCGGTCTGCTCAATATGCTGTTCCACATATCCAAACAAATCGTCACTCAGACTTATCCAGCCCAGGCTCGCCATGCCCTCATCGGTGGAAGCAACAAAACCATCCAGTGAAACATGCACGAACGAAACGATTTTTCGCATGACGTTCTCCTCGATTTTATTTTGGTTACCGGGTTCAGTCTGACCACAGTACGGCGAGCCCGCTGTAGCGCTTACTTGTTCAGGTAGGCACTCAGGCGCTCTACAGCAAACGCCTCGAAACCTTCAAGCGCATCGCTGGCAATCGCTTGCTCCTTGCCGTTGTATTCAACAACGGGCACGTAGAAACAGGCATGTTGACCGATCTGGTCGAAAGGAATGTTTTTCTGGTTCACAAAGGGAAAGCCACACCCCATTTCCAGGAGCTGCAAGCGAACCACCTTGAGTTTCTGCCCAACGACCGATGCGTCGCACATCTCCCAATCGATGTTGCGTTTTTCCAGCACGGCAGCCACAGGCTTGTTGCCCATGCGGATGAAGCTTTCAGCCTCCATAGCGAAGTTAATCGGGTTGCCTGGGTCAGAGCAGACACTTGCCACTCGCGTGACAACGAACTCACCGTGGCCTTCAAGTTGAGCCGGAAACTTGCTTTTCTGGCTTTCAAATCCGGGGTAAGTCGATGGAAACGGCTCGGTAGGCATTAGCTGTTTGACCGTCATCCCCTGGGGCATTTCAGGTGTGGAAGCCATGACTGCAGGTGCCAGAGCCGCAGCCAGAATGGTGATGATCGTGTGGCGCTTCACGGCCTTGTTCAAAATAAATTCCACCCTGGAAAGTCAGAAGTTACATCCTGGTGTGTAATTTGAGTCGTCCTCGTCTTGAAGGCAACCCCCACCCAATCTTCTCTCCGGTGATTTACGTATCCAGTGAGTGGATCTGGTGCAGCGCAACCGTGGATTGGCTTAATCGTTCAGCGAGGGTTTAACTCTGTCGTTGCGGGCAGCCCATCGACTGCTGAGGTCGCGCGCACGCTGGCGGACCTTGAACAAGTCGACGGGATCAGACGTGGCTACTCTAGCCGGTGTCAGCCCTTGGTCAGATCAACCAACGGCGTCTGCCGCACCTCAGTTTCCCGCCCACCCTGAATGTCACTCACCTGCTTCAAGGCCTTATCCACCGCCGACTTATCCGCCAACAAGCTGTAACTGATGCGGAACTGCCTGTGTTCCTTCGGCCCAATTGTCGGTACCAGGTTCAGTGGCCGCTGATACCGGCGGTTATAGGAAAAACTTGTCCCCGGCTCCAGCCCTGTGACATAGCCCTGGCCTTGGGTATCAGTGTTTTTCCACAAGGAAAACACGGGCAGAGTCTGAGTGTTGAAACCGACCGAAACCCCCAGGCTGCCGGCCTTGTTATGCAATACGGTCAACGTGTCGCCCTTGGCATCGGCATACGGCACCACGTTGTACACCGTTTCGTCGTAGTCCTTGGTCGGTGCGCGGTAGGTTTGCCAGTCGGGCAGATCGCCCTTGGCCTTGTCGTTGAACGGCGATACCTGTTTCACCGGCGCAACGAAACGAGCGCCCTGCTCCAGGAACGGGGTGCTGAAGTTGCTGTGATACAGCGCCTGGTATTCCTTCGGATAGTCGCCGTTGTTGGTCAGGGTATCGCTGAGGGCGAACACTACGCTGCCGGGTTCGGTGACCAGTTCGGTCGCGACCGAGAAGTCGACCTTCTTGAATGCCTGCTCTTTCAGTTCGCCGCGCAGGGTGATGGCGTACGGTGGTTTTTCATCGATGTGCAGCGTGACT
>JBILYW010000150.1:0-7353 GCA_044377555.1 Pseudomonas sp. | reverse complement strand
CGGCTGCAGCTTTCTCGTCCGGCCCCCCAAGATAGCGCTTGCACGGTGTCATCGGCCTCACTAACGTAGCGGCTTTCGATGACACCACCCCCGCAGGAGCTTTGCCATGGCCTCGCCAGCCCTTACTCATTTTCTACCCCGGTTCGGCGTTGCCGCGGCAGTGGTCAGCCTGCTGGGTCTGACCGGTTGCCAGATTAACAACCACTCGACTGAAAGCCTGGTGCCTGTCTCCGGCGTACTGCCGCTCAAAGGGCTGGCGCAGAACGTATCGGTTCGCCGTAACAGCCAGGGCATGCCGCTGATCGAAAGCAGCAGTTTTCATGACGCCCTGTTCACCCTGGGCTACGTACACGCCGGTGACCGTATCAGCCAGATGGTGCGCCTGCGCTTGCTCGCCCAAGGCCGGATGGCCGAGCTGGACGGTGCCGATGCGCTGGAATCCGACCGGTTGATGCGTACCGTCAATCTGAAAAAGACCGCGGACGAACTCTATAAAAGTGCATCGCCACGCCTTAAAAAGTTTTTCGAAGTGTACGCCCGCGGGGTCAACGCCTACCTGTTCCGCTACCGCGACAAGCTGCCGGCCGATCTGGCCCAGGCCAGCTACAAAATCGAGTACTGGAAACCTGAAGATTCGGCGCTGATTTTCAGCCTGTTGAACTTCGGGATGTCGGTCAATCTGCAAGAAGAGCTTAATTCCCTGGTACTGGCGCAAAAAGTCGGCACCGACAAACTGCCCTGGCTGATGCCGACCTACCCCAACGAAGCCCTGCCCACTGCCGAGGCCGACAAACTCAAAGGCCTGGCCCTGGGCAGTCAGTTGCAAGGTTTGAGCAGTGTGGCCCAGGCCCTGGAGCAGGTGACTCAGCTGAGCTTGCCGGGGGTCACCGCATCGAGTGACTGGGCCATAGGCCCGCAGCGCAGTCGCAACGGCAAAAGCCTGTTGGCCAACGACATCCACCAGCCCATCGGTGTGCCTTCGGCGTGGAGCTACGTGCAGATCCGCGCCCCCAAATACCAGGCTGCGGGGGCTTCAATCGCGGGCTTGCCGACACTCTTTGCCGGGTTCAACGGCAAGGTGGCGTGGGGCATGAGCATGGCCATGGGGGATAACCAGGATGTGTTCCTGGAAAAACTCAAACGCCAAGGCAACAGCCTGTACTACCTGGCTGACGGAAAATGGCTACCAGCGACTGTGCGCAACGAGACGTTCTTCGTCAAAGGTCAGCGCCCCATCCGCGAAGCCATTTACGAAACCCGCCACGGCCCGTTGCTCAACAGCGCGCTGGGCACACCCAATGCCTTGAACAGCAGCCTCGGGCTTGCACTGCAAACCCCGGACCTCAAGGGCGACAAAACCCTTGATGCGTTCTTTGACCTGTCCCGCGCCCAGAACAGCGAAAAAGCCTCGGACGCCAGCCGCGAAATCCGCGCCGTCGCACTGAACTTGCTGTACGCCGATGCCAACCACATTGGCTGGCAAGTGACCGGGCTCTACCCCAACCGCCGTGAAGGCCTGGGATTGTTCCCGTCACCGGGCTGGGACAGCCGCTATGACTGGGAGGGTTACGCCGACCCGATGCTGCATCCCTACGACCAGGACCCGGTCCAGGGCTGGCTGGGCACGGCCAACCAGCGCACCGCCGCCTATGGCTACGGCATGCAACTGTCCAACTCGTGGCTGGCCCCCGAACGCAGCGAGCGCCTTGCACAATTGGCAGGCAGTGGCAAACAGGACGCTCGCAGCATGATTGCAATGCAGTACGACCAGACCACTCTGTTCGCGGCCAAACTTAAAACCATGTTTGCCGCCCCCGGCATGGCGCAGCCGCTCAAGCAGGCGATTGCAGCGTTACCCGTGACAGACCAGGCCAAAGCCCGCGAAGCACTCGGCCGACTGATGGCTTTTGACGGCAAACTCAGCCCCACTTCGGCAGACGCCGCGCTGTATGAGCTGTTTTTGCAAGAAAGCACCCGGCAAATTTTCATCGATGAACTGGGCCCCGAGACCGGCGCCGACTGGAAGGCATTCATTGCCAACAGCAACCTGTCGTACCCGGCTCTGGCAGATCACTTGCTGGGCCGCGAAGACAGCCCCTTCTGGGACGATACCCGCACCCCGCAAAAAGAAGACAAACCGGCCATTCTGGCCCGCAGCCTGGCGAGTGCCATCAGTGCCGGGGACAGCTTGATGGGCGCTGATCGCAAGGCATGGCAATGGGGCAAGCTGCACCACTACCTGTGGCGCAACGCCAGCGGCCAGACGGTTCGCGGGCCGGTCATGGCAGGCGGTGATCACACCACACTCAACACCGCGGCTTACAACGTCGCAGGCTCAAGTTTCGACGTCACCCTGATCCCGGCGATGCGCATGATCGTCGACTTCGGGCAAATCGAACCGATGATGGGGCAAAACAGCACGGGCCAGTCCAGCAACCCGGCCAGCCCGCACTACACCGACGGTATCGACCCCTGGCTGAAGGGCCAGTACATCAGCTTCCCGATGCAGCCACAGAACTTCGACAAAACCTATGGCACCACACGGTTAACGTTGATGCCGGGGAAATAAACGCAAGCGACGCGGTGTGTCTGACTCACCGCGTCGCTGCTCCCGCAGTTTTTTGCCCCCTCCCCCTTTGCCTGTACGCACTGTTTAAGTGCGCCTGTTTTTCCATGCCTTTTTTTAAAGCACTCGCCCCTCTTCTGACCGCATTTATCCCTTTAATTCATTCCCGGTCCCACTGTGGTTCGGAACTTGCTACTTCCCTTGTGTCGTAGCGTTCCAGTAGCAGTCATCACGCGCCACAAGCGCTCATTGGTTTTAGGGATTGAATAATGAAAAAAGCATTTCTTGCCCTCTCTGCACTGACTTTATGCATGGCTGCCGGCGCAGCGCTTGCCAAAGACTATAAGGAGCTGCGTTTCGGTGTTGACCCGTCCTACGCACCGTTTGAGTCCAAGGCGGCCGATGGCAGCCTGGTGGGCTTTGATATCGACTTGGGCAATGCCATCTGCGCCGAATTGAAGGTGAAGTGCAAATGGGTCGAGTCTGACTTTGACGGCACCATTCCAGGGCTTAAAGCCAACAAATTCGACGGTGTGATCTCATCCATGACCGTTACCCCGGCCCGCGAGAAGGTCATCGACTTCTCCAACGAGCTGTTCTCCGGCCCGACCTCGCTGGTGTTCAAAAAAGGCTCGGGGCTGGACGCAAGCCCTGAATCACTGAAAGGCAAGACCGTCGGTTACGAGCAAGGCACCATCCAGGAAGCCTACGCCAAGGCGGTACTGGACAAGGCGGGCGTTAAAACCCAGGCCTACGCCAACCAGGATCAAGTCTATGCCGACCTTATTTCAGGCCGTCTCGACGCCTCGATCCAGGACATGCTGCAAGCCGAACTGGGCTTCCTGAAAACGCCACAAGGCGCTGATTACGAAGTCAGCAAGCCCGTGGACAGCGAATTGCTGCCTTCTAAAACGGCGATCGGTATCAAAAAAGGTAACAAAGAGCTACAGGCCTTGCTGAACAAAGGTATCAAAGCGTTACACGACGATGGCACCTACGCCACGATCCAGAAAAAACACTTCGGCGATCTGAATCTTTACAGCGGCAAATAATGCCTCGGCACCCACGTGCGCGTGGGTGCCTTTTTGACTGCCATAGGTTCGATTGTCATGGTTGAAAACCTTTTACAGAGCCTTGGGCTTTCTGCATTCAGCTTGCAGGGCTTTGGCCCCTTGCTGCTGCAAGGCACCTGGATGACCCTCAAGTTATCGGTATTGTCGCTGGCGGTGAGCGTAGTGCTCGGCCTGCTCGGCGCCAGCGCCAAACTTTCCAGCCTCAAGCTGTTACGCATTCCGGCACAGCTCTACACCACGCTGATTCGCGGCGTCCCCGACCTGGTACTGATGCTGCTGATTTTTTACAGCCTGCAAACCTGGCTGACCAGCCTCACCGATGCGATGGAATGGGAATACATCGAGATCGATCCGTTCAGTGCCGGGGTCATCACCCTGGGTTTTATCTACGGCGCGTATTTCACCGAGACCTTTCGCGGCGCGATCCTCTCGGTGCCCCGTGGTCAAGTCGAAGCGGCGACTGCATATGGTCTCAAGCGCGGGCAGCGGTTCCGCTACGTGGTTTTCCCGCAGATGATGCGCTTCGCCCTGCCGGGCATTGGCAATAACTGGATGGTGATGCTCAAGGCCACGGCGCTGGTGTCCATCATCGGTCTGGCCGACCTGGTCAAGGCCGCTCAGGACGCGGGCAAAAGCACCTATCAGCTGTTCTATTTCCTGGTGATTGCGGCGCTTGTTTACCTGGCCATTACCAGCGTATCCAACTTCGTGTTACGCCGGCTGGAACGCCGCTATGCCGCGGGATCTCGGGAGGCAGTGCGATGATTGAGCTATTGCAGGAGTACTGGCGGCCGTTTCTGTACAGCGACGGCTATCACATCACGGGCCTGGCCATGACTTTGTGGCTGCTGACAGCCTCGCTGGTGATCGGCTTTGTGGTGTCCATCCCGCTGTCTATTGCGCGGGTTTCGCCCAGCCGCTGGGTGCGCTGGCCGATACAGTTTTACACCTACCTGTTTCGCGGCACACCGCTGTATATCCAGTTGCTGATTTGCTACACCGGGATCTACAGCCTCGCCGCCGTCAGATCGCAACCGGTGCTGGATGCGTTCTTTCGCGATGCCATGAACTGTACGATTCTGGCGTTTGCCCTCAACACCTGCGCCTACACCACAGAGATTTTCGCCGGAGCCATCCGCAGCATGGCCCACGGCGAAGTCGAGGCCGCCAAGGCCTATGGCCTCAGTGGCTGGAAACTCTACACCTACGTCATCATGCCCTCGGTGCTGCGGCGCTCATTGCCGTACTACAGCAATGAGGTGATCCTGATGCTGCACTCCACTACCGTGGCGTTTACCGCAACCATTCCAGACGTATTGAAAGTGGCGCGCGACGCCAATTCAGCGACCTTCCTGACGTTTCAGTCATTTGGTATCGCTGCGGTTATTTATCTGTGTGTCACCTTTATTCTGGTTGGATTGTTCCGGCTGGCGGAACGCCGCTGGTTGGCTTTCCTCGGCCCGGCTCACTAGGACGTCTTCATGCAGCGACATCAAATCCACCCTTTACTGGCGCCTGTTCCGGGCACTGAACGGCATATTCACAGCTTTCACTACGGGCCTTCCCGGCCACAGGGCAAAGTCTATATTCAGGCCTCGCTGCACGCGGACGAACTGCCCGGAATGCTGGTCGCCTGGCACCTCAAGCAGCGCCTGGCCGAACTGGAAGATGCCGGCCGGCTGCGCAGCGAAATCGTACTGGTCCCGGTGGCCAATCCGGCGGGGCTGGAACAAGTACTGATGGATATCCCGTTGGGCCGTTACGAGCTGGAAAGCGGGCAAAACTTCAATCGCAACTTCCTGGATCTCAGTACGCAAATCGGCGATGAGCTTGAAGGGCAATTAAACAACGACGCTGCGCACAATCTGCTGCTGATTCGCCGTCATCTGCGCGAAGCACTGGCGGCACAAGTCCCGACGACACAACTGCACTCGCAACGCCTGACCCTGCAAGCGCTGGCATGCGATGCCGATATGGTGCTGGATCTGCATTGCGACTTCGAGGCCGTGGCGCACCTGTACACCACGCCCGAGGCCTGGCCGCAGGTCGAACCGCTGGCCCGCTACCTCGGCGCACAAGCCAGCCTGCTGGCAACAGACTCCGGCGGGTTATCGTTCGATGAGTGCTTCACCCTGCTCTGGTGGCAATTACAGCAACGTTTCGAGCACTGCTTCGCGATCCCGCAGGGCAGTTTTTCCGTGACCGTGGAGTTACGCGGCCAGGGCGATGTCAGCCATGAACATGCCGAGCATGACTGTCAGGCGCTGATTGACTACCTGATCGATTTTGGCGCGATTGAAGGCCAATCCAGGCCTTTCCCGCCTCTGCCCTACCCCGCAACACCCTTGGCCGGTGTCGAGCCTGTGGCGACGCCTGTCGGCGGGTTGCTGGTATTTTGCGCCAAGCCGGGTGACTACCTCGACGCCGGCCAGTTGATCGCACAGATCATTGACCCCATCAGCGACCGGCTCACACCGGTTCACTGCACCAACGCCGGCTTGCTCTACGCCCGCTCGCTGCGGCGCATGGCCACTGCCGGCATGGTGATCGCCCATGTTGCAGGCCAAAACGCTTATCGCAGCGGCTATCTTCTTTCCCCTTGAGGTCAGCATGTACAAACTCACCGTCGAAGGACTGCACAAAAGCTATGGCGACAATGAAGTACTCAAAGGCGTTTCGCTCAAGGCCAAAAGCGGGGATGTGATTTGCCTGATAGGCGCCAGTGGCTCGGGCAAAAGCACCTTCTTGCGCTGCATCAACTTCCTCGAAACACCGAACGACGGTGCCATGACCCTTGATGGCCAGGTCATTCGCATGATCAGCGACAAGCACGGCATGCGGGTCGCCGATGATGACGAGTTGCAACGGCTGCGCACCCGCCTGGCCATGGTGTTCCAGCACTTCAATCTGTGGAGCCACATGACGGTGCTGGAGAACATCACCCTGGCGCCGCGCCGCGTGCTGGGGGTCAGCAAAAAAGACGCCGAGGAGCGCGCTCGCCGCTACCTGGACAAGGTCGGCCTGCCCGCCCGCGTGGCCGATCAGTATCCGGCCTTTCTCTCGGGGGGCCAGCAACAGCGTGTCGCCATTGCCAGGGCACTGGCGATGGAGCCGCAAATCATGCTGTTCGACGAACCCACTTCAGCGCTCGACCCGGAGCTGGTGGGCGAGGTGTTGCGAGTCATTCAGGGCCTGGCCGAGGAAGGTCGCACCATGATCATGGTGACCCACGAAATGAGCTTCGCGCGCAAAGTGTCGAGCCAGGTGATGTTTCTTCATCAGGGTCTGGTCGAAGAGCAAGGCCCCCCCGCGGATGTGCTGGACAACCCGAAAAGCGAGCGCTTGCGCCAGTTTTTGAGCGGAAACTTGAAATAAGGGTCACTACAGATCAGGCCGTCGGGGCAGGCGGCGGTTCGTCAGGCAGGGTCGGCACGCCCGGTTCGGGCTCGATCGGCTGGGGGGTATCAGGGTCGGGCTGGCCAGGGATGCCACCGGCATGCAACTGGGGATAAGCGAGCAGAGACCACGCCAGCAGCCCTACCTGATTGGGCTCAAGGCTTGCCAGCTGGGCGCGGATACTCGGATCGATCTTCATAAGGCACTCCTGAGCGATGCTCCGGCTCGCAGGATGCGTAACCGGAATACACTCAATAGAGTGCGTGATCGCCCAAGAATTCCCTCTGATCGTCAGGTACGTGGCAAGGTCACGCCACG
>JBILYW010000044.1:0-10918 GCA_044377555.1 Pseudomonas sp. | reverse complement strand
CCAGCATTCATAGCCAAGGGCCACGATCACCGGGGCCAACAAGTCCTGCAACTGTTCTAGCTTGCTCGACACCTGAACCCCCTAGTGCATGTTTGTGCATGCTGTGCAAAATGAAAAAATGGGCGAAGCGCCCATCTCTGAAACGTCGTTGAATACCGACGCTATAAAGTGTCCAGTTAACAAAAAGCCCCTAAGAAGGGGCTCCGCTAAAACTGGTTGCGGGAGCCGGATTTGAACCGACGACCTTCGGGTTATGAGCCCGACGAGCTACCAGACTGCTCCATCCCGCGACAAAGCTGGAGCGGAAGTATACGGTTGATCCTTTTCAGGGTCAATCCAACCTTCCACATACAAGAAAGCCCGCTACTGCGGGCATTCTTGATAATTGGTACCGAGAAGGGGACTCGAACCCCTACACCCTATGGGCACAACCACCTCAAGGTTGCGTGTCTACCAATTCCACCACCTCGGCAATACTACGTTACATCATGAAACCCGTTTTACTTTTGCTCTTGAGCTGGAGGTACGTCAGTCGCAGGGGTTGCCGACTTTTGCTCTTGAAGCACCGGAACATCATCTGAAGCCGGCTTTTGCACTGGAACTTCCAACACTGCTGGATTTGGCAAACCTACTTGAGTCAGCTGTTCAGCTTTCTCTTTAGCAAAGTAACCTAACCCCAAGCTGGTTATGAAAAAACCTGCGGCAAGTATAGCAGTAAACTTACTAAGAAAGGTAGAGGAACCTTGGCTTCCGAACACAGTATTTGATGCACCTGCGCCAAAAGATGCTCCAGCATCCGCTCCCTTGCCCTGTTGCAGCAAAACCAGGGCAATTACACCCAATGCTGTCAGCAGATGAAACACAGTTACGACGTTATCCAGCATTTTCAGTTTCCTGCGGCACGAATGATCGCACCGAACTCATCTGCATTCAGGGAAGCCCCGCCAATGAGTCCCCCATCGATATCCGGCATGCTGAACAGTTCGACCGCATTGGCCGCCTTCACGCTGCCGCCGTATAGAAGCCGCACACCTTGTGCTACTTCAGAATTCTTTTGCGCCAGCTGTGCGCGAATGGCCGCATGCACATCTTGCGCTTGCTGCGGTGATGCGGTCAGCCCGGTGCCAATGGCCCAGACCGGCTCGTATGCAATCACAGCATTTACAAAAGCATCAATGCCAAACTCGTCAATCACGGCATTCAGCTGACGCTCTACCACTTCAAGCGTTTGTCCCGCTTCGCGCTGCTCCAGGGTCTCCCCTATGCACAGCACCGGCGTCAAGCCAGAGGCTTGAGCCGCTGCAAACTTGCGATTGAGCGTTTCATCCTGCTCACCCAGAATCAGGCGACGCTCGGAGTGACCCACAAGCACCAGCTTGCAACCTGCGTCTGCCAACTGGCTCGATGAAATCTCGCCAGTCAGAGCGCCCTGCCCCGACTCCACTGCAGCATCCTGAGCTCCGACCGAAATCGGCGCGCCTTGCAAGCCATTGATCACACGATCAATAAACAGCTGAGGCGGGAATACGGCAACATCAACATCGTTTGGCAAGACCAGACCACGCAGACCGTCGATCAGCTCAGCGACGCTGGCGCGGGTACCGTGCATCTTCCAGTTACCAGCTACCATAGTGCGACGCATGCTTTACCTCGTCGGTCAAAGTGGGCGCAGATGTTACCCAACCACATCCGCGCTGGCAAGCCGAATTCAGGCACAAACTTCACTTACGAGTTTTGCCAGCTCTTCGGCGTAGCCGCGAACCATGTTTTCGTCATCGCCTTCGACCATTACACGCACCAAAGGCTCTGTTCCCGACTTGCGCAACAATACGCGACCACGACCATTCATGGCCTTCGTCACACGTGCGCAAGCTTCTTTAACAGCCGGATGCTCGACGGGATTGACCCCACCCGCAAAACGCACGTTCAGCAGAATTTGCGGGCACTTGCGCAGCGCTTGGCGAGACTGGGCCAGGCTTTCATCGCGACGGCGCAAAGACAGCAGCACTTGAAGCGCAGCAATGATCGCATCGCCGGTCGTGGTGTGCTGGAAGCAGACGATGTGCCCGGAGTTCTCACCCCCAACCTGCCAATCGCGCTCTTGCAGGCCGGCGATAACGTAACGGTCACCCACATTGGCACGCACAAACGGAATGCCCAGGTCAGCCAGCGCCAGCTCAAGCCCGAGATTGCTCATCAAGGTACCGACAACACCACCCTGCAACTTGCCGCGCTCGTGCAGATCACGCGCAATGATGAATAGCAGATCATCACCATCAACAATTGCCCCAGTGTGATCGACCATCAAGACCCGATCGCCATCACCGTCAAAGGCAATCCCAAGATCAGCACCTTCGGCCAGCACAGCAGCCTGCAACTGACCCATATGGGTCGAGCCGCAATTTTCGTTGATATTCAGCCCGTCAGGCTGAGCCGACAACACAGTGACCTGCGCGCCCAGCTCTTTGAAAACACTTGGTGCAACCTTGTAGGTAGCACCATGGGCGCAGTCGAGAACAATCTTGAGACCGCTGAAGTTGGTGCTGCTAGGCACACTGCTTTTGCAGAACTCAATGTAGCGGCCCGGAGCGTCGTTGATGCGCGATACCTTGCCTAGCTTGTCGGATTCGGCAACCGTCATGGGAGCGTCCAACAACTCCTCGATCATCAACTCGACGTCATCAGGCAGTTTGGTGCCATCGCCCGAGAAGAACTTGATGCCGTTATCGTCATAAGGATTGTGCGAAGCGCTGATCACAATGCCGGCTTCGGCATGGAAGGTACGCGTCAGATAGGCGATCGCCGGTGTAGGCATCGGCCCCAGCAGCAGCACATCAGCACCGGCAGCCGACAAACCTGCTTCCAGAGCAGATTCAAACATGTAGCCCGAAATACGGGTGTCCTTGCCGACCAGGATCCGGCAAGCGCCCTTGCTGCGAAACGCCATACCGGCAGCCCAGCCCAGCTTGAGCATAAAATCAGGGGTGATCGGATAAACGCCGACCCGACCACGAATCCCGTCGGTGCCAAAATACTTCTTTGTCATAACTGCTCCATCATTTTTAGTCGGCGGACTCTACCGCTGCGATCATCCGTACCACATCAACCGTTTCGGCAACATCATGGACGCGCAATATTCGCGCCCCCTTGGTCATCGCCAAAGCTGCAAGCGCAAGACTGCCATACAGTCGTTCCGCAACCGGCCGGCTCAAAGTCTGCCCGACCATGCTTTTACGTGACACGCCCACCAGCAGAGGTCGACCCAGCGCATGCAGGGCCTCCATATGCTTGAACAGGCTCAAGTTGTGCTGCAATGTTTTTGCAAAGCCAAAGCCCGGGTCCAGCACGATGCGCTCAGGCCCGATACCGGCAGCCGCACACCGAGCCATGCCATCAACGAGAAATGCCGACACCTCACCTACCAGGTCGTCGTAGCGCGGATTGTCCTGCATATCACCCGGCTCACCGAGCATATGCATCAAACATACCGGCAAACCTGTGGTCGCAGCCGCCTGCAAAGCCCCTTCACGGCGCAGCGAGCGCACATCATTGATCAGCCCTGCTCCCAGACGCGCAACCTCGGTCATGACCATTGGCGCGGATGTATCGACCGAAATAATCACGTCCAGTTCCCGAGCCATTCGCTCGACAACAGGCGCAACCCGGTCGAGCTCTTCCTGCGGTAAAACCACAGGAGCTCCGGGGCGCGTTGATTCACCGCCAACATCAATCAGGGTTGCACCGGCCAGGACCATCGCCTCTGCATGGCGCAGAGCCGCATCCAACGCAGCGAAACGGCCGCCATCGGAAAAGGAATCGGGGGTGACATTGAGTATGCCCATAACATGCGTATGGGCCAAATCAAGAACCCGGTTGCCGCAAGGCAACCGGGTTGAGGACTGAACAGAAGTCATTTCAAGCCTTATTGATCAGCAGCAGGGCCGCCGATTGGTGTTTCCGGGCGCTCGGTTTTATCCAGCGTCGGAGCAGTCGGGGTACCCGAACTACCGTCTTCCCAGTCACGCGGCTCGCGCGGCGGGCGACCCGCCATGATGTCGTCGATCTGATCGGCATCGATTGTTTCGTACTTCATCAGCGCATCAGCCATGGCATCAAGCTTGTCACGATGCTCGGTCAGGATCTGCTTGGCCGTGTTGTAGCACTGATCAATGATGCTGCGCACTTCGGAATCGATCAGCTTGGCTGTATCACCCGAAACGCTCGCAGACTGACCACCACCGCGACCCAGATAAGACTCTTCATCTTCGGCATACATCAATGGGCCCAGCTTTTCGGACAAGCCCCACTTGGTCACCATGTTCCGGGCAATCTGGCTCGCACGCATGATGTCGTTGGACGCGCCGGTTGTAACACCGTCAAAGCCCAGAGTCATCTCTTCGGCGATACGGCCGCCATAGAGCGAACAGATCTGGCTGATCAGCGCACGCTTGGACAGGCTGTAACGATCCTCTTCCGGCAGGAACATGGTAACGCCCAAGGCGCGACCGCGAGGGATGATCGAGACTTTGTAAACCGGGTCATGCTCCGGCACAACGCGACCAACAATGGCGTGACCTGCTTCGTGATAAGCCGTGTTGCGCTTTTCCTTGTCCGACATGACCATCGATTTGCGCTCGGCGCCCATCATGATCTTGTCTTTGGCCAGCTCGAACTCTTTCATTTCAACAACACGCTTGCCGGTGCGCGCTGCGAACAGGGAAGCTTCGTTTACCAGGTTGGCCAGGTCAGCACCGGAGAAGCCCGGAGTACCACGCGCAATCACGCCCGGCTGGACATCATCGCCCATCGGCACTTTACGCATATG
The DNA here is from genome assembly GCA_044377555.1 of Pseudomonas sp. Taxonomy (GTDB): domain Bacteria; phylum Pseudomonadota; class Gammaproteobacteria; order Pseudomonadales; family Pseudomonadaceae; genus Aquipseudomonas. The sequence goes on along the minus strand of JBILYW010000044.1, from coordinate 6,093 downwards.
AACCTTGAGGATCTGCTCGCGACCACGAATGTCCGGCAAGCCAACCACTACCTGACGGTCAAAACGGCCTGGACGCAACAGCGCAGGGTCTAGTACGTCAGGACGGTTGGTGGCGGCAATCACAATGATGCCGTCATTCATCTCAAAGCCGTCCATCTCAACCAGCAACTGGTTAAGGGTTTGCTCGCGCTCATCATGGCCACCGCCCATACCGTTACCACGGTGACGGCCGACAGCATCGATTTCATCGATGAAGATGATGCAAGGTGCGTGCTTCTTGGCCTGCTCAAACATGTCGCGGACACGGCTCGCACCGACGCCCACAAACATTTCAACGAAGTCAGAACCGGAAATGGTGAAAAACGGTACTTTGGCCTCGCCCGCAATCGCCTTGGCGATCAGGGTTTTACCTGTACCAGGCGGGCCAACCATCAGCACACCACGAGGAATACGGCCACCCAGACGCTGGAACTTGCCCGGATCACGAAGGAACTCAACCAGTTCGCCCACTTCTTCCTTGGCTTCGTCGCAGCCTGCCACGTCAGCCAGGGTCGTCTTGACCTGATCTTCCGACAACAGTCGCGCCTTGCTCTTGCCAAAGCTCATCGGACCGCCTTTACCGCCGGCACCGCCCTGCATTTGGCGCATGAAGAACATGAAGACTGCGATGATCACCAGAATCGGGAAGCTCGCAACCAACAGCTGAGTCCAGATGCTTTGTTGCTCAGGCAGTTTGCCTTCAACGGTCACATGGTTATCTACCAGGTCACCGATCAAACCGTTGTCCTGAATGGCCGGACGGATGGTTTTGAAGGTATCGCCATCGCTGCGCTTGCCGGTAATCACGTAGCCATCCACGGCAACGCGTTCGACCTTGCCATCCTTAACTTGCTGGATGAAGTCGGAATAGTTGAGGGTTTGTGGCTCGTTTGGACTGGAGAAGTTGTTCATCACTGTCACCAGGACAGCGGCGATGATCAACCACAGGATCAGATTCTTTGCCATATCGTTCAATTAGCTACCCTCTGAAGCAAGCCCCGCTACTGAAGCGTGCTTCGCATGATATTCACCGGCATAACTTACTACATTGCCTACAACCCTTGCAGGCTCCGTCTGTAACCCTTTGTGAAACTTTGACTACACAATATTCGTTATGCCAGATCTGTAAAGCGATTCAAAAAAAACTATCGCCCTTGTCAGAGACGCTCATCACTGGCAGAACCATCGATACCGCGGAAGCCGCGCCCCAGCAAATACTGCTCGCGGGACCTGTCTCGTGACGACGACGGCTTGCGCATCTGTACCTTGTCAAACAGCTTGCGAATGTCTTTGTGGTACTGATCGAAGCCTTCCCCCTGGAAAACCTTGATCAGAAAATCACCACCAGGACGTAGGACGCGCCCAGCAAGATCCAATGCCAATTCGCACAGAAACATCGCCCGAGGCATGTCTACAGCTGCCAATCCACTCATATTGGGGGCCATATCAGAAATCACAAGGTCTACTTGCGTATTTCCGACCGCCTCGAGGATCTGTGCAAGCACCGCATCCTCGGTGAAGTCGCCCTTGATGAAGGTCACATCAGGAATACTGTCCATGTCCAGGATGTCGGATGCGATCAATCGCCCCTGACCACCGATCAGACGGCTGGTCACCTGCGACCAGCCACCCGGTGCGGCCCCGAGGTCAATAACTGTCATGCCGGGACGAATCAGGCGATCACGCTCTTGAATCTCCAGCAATTTGTAGCTGGCACGCGAGCGATACCCGTCTTTTTGCGCCATTTTGACGTATGGATCGTTGAAATGCTCTTTCAGCCAGTTAAGGCTAGTCTTGGAACGGGCCACGGGCCACCTCAAAAATTTTAAACGGGTCGTGATTAACCGGGCGGTCTGTGACTCGCTCGGGTAAACTGGCCGCCGCTTTTTACAAGATCAGACACAGGGGTCAGATTATGCCGCTCACTCAAGAGCAGAAGAAACAGTACAAGTCCATTGGCCACCATCTGAAACCAGTTTTGACTGTGGCTGACAATGGTTTGACTGAAGGTGTTTTAGCCGAACTCGAACGCGCATTGGGCGATCACGAGTTGATTAAAATCAAGGTCAACATCCTGGATCGCGAATCCCGCCTGGAGGCCGTCGCACAAATGTGCAAGGCCGGCAAAGCGGAATTGGTACAGGTTATCGGTAAAATGGCGCTTCTGTACCGCAAGAACGTCAATGTAAACAAGCAACTGTCGAACATCCATCGTTTCAAGTGATGTCGACAAGGGTCAAGGGCGCGCCTGGCGCGCCCTGAAACTCTTCACGGGGCAAACCCGAGAGCTATGCAAGAACTGCCCGCGCAACGCATCAGGCAGCCAGAGACGCCCAACGCACGACTTCCCCACCCGTTACCTGCCTTTTCAAACAGCAACGCTGCCAGCCGTGTTCAGGCCAGCACCGGCAAAAATTCTGTGTGCAACAACCACAAGCTACCAACCCGGAACACCCGGGTCGGCCGCCAAAAAAGTGCGCCCGCACAAGGCGGGCACACTTCTTAGATGTGACTTACTTTAACAATTTCGTACTCAATGACGCCGCCCGGTGTTTTCACCGCCACCACATCACCCTCTTCCTTGGCAATCAAGGCGCGAGCAAGTGGCGAACCTACGGAGATTTTTCCGAGTTTAAAGTCAGCTTCATCTTCGCCAACGATCTGATATGTCACGCTTTCGTCAGTCTCAACGTTAGCGATCTCAACCGTCGTACCGAAAATCACCTTGCCGGTGTGCGGGATAGCCGCCACATCGATCACTACCGCGTTCTGCAGGCGGCCTTCGATATCGCGAATACGAGCCTCGGACATACCCTGCAGCTCGCGAGCCGCATGGTATTCCGCATTTTCCTTCAGGTCGCCCAGCTCACGTGCCGTACCAATTTCCTTGCTCAGCTTTGGCCGAACAACCTTGGTCAGGTGTGCAAGCTCATCCTCCAGGGCTTTATGGCCCTGGACTGTCATTGGGTACTTGATCATGCCTTCAATCCTGCGTGTAGATCCTGCAAGCGACGCACGGTTTTTTCAGGACCGAACTTGAGCGCTTCACAGATCGCTTCGCCAGCAGCAATGGTCGTGGTGCAGTAGATCTTGTGCTGCAGCGCGTTGCGGCGAATGGAATAGGAGTCAGCAATCGACTGACGACCTTCGGTGGTGTTGATAATCAAGGTAACTTCGTCATTCTTGATCATGTCGACAACGTGCGGACGACCTTCGGTCACCTTGTTCACACGGCGCACTTTCAGGCCCGCCGCTTCGATGAACTTGGCAGTGCCGGCAGTCGAAACGATCTCGAAGCCCAGGCTGATCAGGTCACGGGCAACGCCAGCCACCAAAGGCTTGTCGTCGTCACGCACGCTGATGAACGCAGTACCGCCGGTAGGCAGCACTTCGCTTGCACCCATCTGGGCCTTGGCAAAAGCTTCGCCGAAGGTATCGCCCACGCCCATCACTTCACCGGTGGATTTCATCTCGGGGCCGAGAATCGGGTCAACACCCGGGAATTTGGCGAACGGGAAGACCGCCTCTTTCACACTGTAGAAGTTAGGAATGATTTCTTTGGTGAAGCCAATTTCCTTCAGGGTTTTACCAGCCATCACGCGTGCCGCGATCATGGCCAGGGAAACACCGATGCACTTGGACACGAAAGGAACGGTACGCGAAGCACGCGGGTTCACTTCGATCACGTAGATATCTTCGCCTTGCAGGGCCAATTGCACGTTCATCAGGCCAACAACACCCAACTCCAGAGCCATCTTCTTGACCTGCTCGCGCATCTCGTCCTGAATGTGCAGCGGCAGCGAGTACGGCGGCAGCGAGCACGCGGAGTCGCCGGAGTGCACGCCCGCCTGCTCGATGTGCTGCATGATCGCGCCGATCACGACATCAGTACCGTCGCAGACCGCATCAACGTCCATCTCGATTGCGCAATTCAGGAAGTGATCCAGCAGCACCGGGCTGTCGTTGGATACTTTCACCGCATCGCGCAGATAACGCTTGAGCTCTTCTTCTTCGTAAACGATTTCCATCGCACGACCGCCCAACACATAGGAAGGACGAACTACCAGCGGGTAACCGATCTTGCCAGCGGCGCGAATGGCTTCTTCTTCGCTGCGCACGGTGGCGTTTGGCGGCTGACGCAGGTTCAGACGCTCAACCATCTGCTGGAAGCGCTCGCGGTCTTCTGCACGGTCGATGGCGTCAGGGCTGGTACCGATAATCGGCACGCCTGCTTCTTCCAGGGCACGAGCCAGTTTCAGCGGAGTTTGGCCGCCGTACTGGACGATCACGCCTTTTGGCTTCTCGACACGCACGATTTCCAGCACGTCTTCCAGTGTTACGGATTCGAAGTACAGACGATCCGAGGTGTCGTAGTCAGTGGAAACCGTTTCCGGGTTGCAGTTGACCATGATGGTCTCGTAACCATCGGCACGCAGCGCCAGAGCGGCGTGGACACAGCAATAGTCGAACTCGATACCTTGACCGATACGGTTCGGACCACCACCCAGAATCATGATCTTGTCACGATCCGAAGGGTTGGCCTCGCACTCTTCCTCATAGGTGGAGTACATGTAAGCGGTGTCTGTAGCGAACTCGGCCGCGCAAGTGTCAACGCGCTTGTAGACCGGGAACACTTCAAGCTTGTGACGGTGGCGACGCAGGTTCTTCTCGGTCACACCCAGAAGCACGGCCAGGCGCGCATCAGAGAAGCCTTTGCGCTTGAGGCGATACATGGCATCGCGATCAATCGAAGACAACGCCATGGTCTTGATGCGCTCTTCGTCCTTGATCAGATCTTCGATCTGCACCAGGAACCAAGGATCAATCATGTTCATGCCGAAGATATCTTCAACGGTCATGCCGGCGCGGAACGCGTCAGCCACGTACCAGATACGCTCGGCACCCGGCACGGTCAGCTCGCGTTTGAGCACGGCCATGCTTTCCGGGTTGCTCAGGTCGAGCTTTGGATCAAGACCGCTTACACCCACTTCCAGACCGCGAAGGGCTTTTTGCAGGGATTCCTGGAACGTCCGGCCAATGGCCATGACTTCACCCACAGATTTCATCTGCGTAGTCAGGCGTGCGTCAGCTTTCGGGAACTTCTCAAAAGCAAAGCGCGGGAGCTTGGTCACAACGTAGTCGATGGACGGCTCGAAGGACGCCGGCGTAGCGCCGCCGGTGATTTCGTTTTGCAGTTCGTCCAGGGTGTAACCGATCGCCAATTTGGCAGCGATACGCGCAATCGGGAAGCCGGTAGCTTTCGATGCCAGCGCCGAAGAACGCGATACACGCGGGTTCATCTCGATCACGACCATGCGGCCGGTGTCCGGGCAGATACCGAACTGAACGTTGGAACCGCCGGTTTCAACGCCGATCTCACGCAGTACCGCCAACGAGGCGTTACGCATGATCTGGTATTCCTTGTCCGTCAGGGTCTGTGCCGGAGCAACGGTGATCGAGTCACCGGTGTGCACACCCATCGGGTCGAAGTTTTCGATCGAGCAAACGATGATGCAGTTGTCCTTTTTGTCGCGGACAACCTCCATCTCGTACTCTTTCCAGCCGATCAGGGACTCGTCGATCAGCAGCTCTTTGGTCGGTGACAGGTCCAGACCACGGGCGCAGATTTCTTCGAACTCTTCACGGTTGTAAGCAATACCGCCACCGGTGCCGCCCATGGTGAAGGACGGACGGATGATGCACGGGAAGCCCAGCTTTTCGAGAACCGCGTTGGCCTCTTCCATGCTGTGGGCAATACCGGAACGCGGGCAATCAAGGCCGATGGACTTCATCGCCTTGTCGAAACGCGAACGGTCTTCAGCCTTGTCGATGGTGTCGGCATTGGCGCCGATCATCTCTACGCCGAACTTCTCCAGAACGCCTTCGCGCTCCAGGTCCAGTGCACAGTTCAGTGCGGTCTGGCCGCCCATGGTTGGCAACAGGGCGTCCGGGCGCTCTTTTTCGATGATCTTGGCGACAGTCTGCCACTTGATCGGCTCGATGTAGGTCGCGTCGGCCATGTCCGGGTCGGTCATGATGGTGGCCGGGTTGGAG
>JBILYW010000083.1:0-8924 GCA_044377555.1 Pseudomonas sp. | reverse complement strand
CGATAACGATCGGGCCAGCGCCGAGAATCAGGATGCTTTTTATGTCTGTACGTTTTGGCATGGGTTTGTCACTCAAATCCGCAGGTCAGTCGGCAAGCTGTCAATCAGGCTCCTGAAGCACCCCGGGGGCCACCGAAATTCGGGGCCTCCACAGGGTGCTACAGCAGGAAGCTGATCAGCGGCGCTTGGCCATCTCATTGATGAAGCGATCGAACAGCGGTGCAACGTCGTTCGGGCCCGGGCTTGCTTCAGGGTGGCCCTGGAAGCTGAAAGCGCTCTTGTCGGTCAGTTCGATGCCTTGCAGAGTGCCGTCGAACAGCGACTTGTGGATGGCACGCACGTTGGCTGGCAATGTCGCTTCGTCTACCGCAAAACCGTGGTTCTGGCTGGTGATCATCACAACGCCGGTGTCCAGATCCTGAACAGGGTGGTTAGCACCGTGATGGCCATGACCCATTTTCACGGTCTTTGCGCCAGAGGCCAGAGCCAGCAGCTGGTGACCCAGACAGATACCGAACACCGGAATCTCGGTCTTCAGAACTTCCTGGATAGCGGTAATCGCGTAGTCGCAAGGCTCAGGATCACCCGGGCCATTGGACAGGAACACGCCATCCGGGTTGAGTGCCAGTACATCGCTGGCCGGGGTTTGTGCCGGTACAACGGTAACGCGGCAGCCACGCTCAACCAGCATGCGCAGGATATTCCACTTCACGCCGTAGTCGTAAGCGACTACGTGGTAAGGCAGCTCGCTGGCTTCGATGGTCGGGTGACTATCGGTGGCAAGGTTCCAGACGCTGGAGCGCCACTCGTAAGCTTTTTCGGTGCTGACGACTTTCGCCAGATCCATGCCCTTCAGGCCAGGGAAACCACGCGCAGCTGCAATGGCGGCCTCATCGGAAATGTTGTCACCGGCCATGATGCAGCCGTTCTGTGCGCCTTTTTCACGCAGGATGCGAGTCAGGCGACGGGTATCGATACCGGCGATAGCCACAACGTTGTTGGCTTTCAGATAGTCAGACAGCGACATCTTGTTGCGCCAGTTGCTGGCAACCAGTGGCAGATCACGGATTACCAAACCTGCGGACCAGACACGATCAGACTCGGCGTCTTCCGGGGTAGTACCGGTATTGCCAACATGCGGGTAAGTCAGGGTCACGATTTGCTGAGCGTAGGAAGGATCCGTCAGGATCTCCTGGTAGCCAGTCATTGCGGTGTTAAACACCACCTCACCAACGGTTTGACCGTCGGCCCCAATGGCTTCGCCGCGAAAAATGCTGCCATCAGCGAGGGCGAGTATGGCTTGCTTAGTCAAGAAGACCTCCCGTAAATAAAGCCTGAAAGGGCGATCGCAGGTTGTAAAAAAGCGGAGTGACGTATGGACACGTCACCCCGCTTCTTCATCGAATTATCTGCGCGCTTTTAGTGGACACACTAAAGCTGTAGCTTACAGAAAAAGGCTTTTTTGGTCTACCGCTAAAGAGTCTAAAAGACAGGGGAATGCGACAGAAAATCGCTTAGCGGTTAAAAATCGGGCTATTGGCGCGCCAACAGCCCGATTTTACAGAGGTTACTCAACGCAGGTCGAGCACATCCTGCATGTCATACAAGCCTGGCTGTCGCCCGTCCAGCCAAAGCGCAGCACGAACAGCGCCCTTGGCAAAGGTCATGCGGCTGGATGCCTTGTGGGTAATTTCGAGCCGCTCGCCTTCAGTGGCGAACAGCACCGTATGATCGCCCACCACATCACCGCCGCGCACCGTGGCGAAACCGATGGTTTCACGCTCGCGAGCACCGGTATGGCCTTCACGACCATAGACCGCGACTTTTTGCAGATCACGGCCCAGCGCATCGGCAATGACTTCGCCCATGCGCATCGCGGTACCGGACGGCGCGTCGACCTTGTGCCGGTGATGAGCCTCGATGATTTCGATATCCGCATCATCGCCCATCACCCGCGCAGCCATGTCGAGCAGCTTGAACGACAGGTTGACCCCGACACTGAAGTTGGAAGCAAAGACAATCGCAATGTCCTGGCCCGCCTCGACCAACAGCTGTTTTTGCGCAACGGTCAGGCCTGTAGTGCCAATCACCATGGCCTTGCCCAGCTTGCGACACACAGCCAGGTTGCTCAGCATCACTTCGGGCAGGGTGAAGTCGATCAGCACGTCAAAATCAGCAGAAGACACTTGCAAGCTGTCCGACAACAGCACACCGATGCGCCCGATAGAGGCCAGCTCACCGGCATCAGCCCCCACCAGCGTACTGCCAGGACGAACGATAGCCGCCGTCAGCCCGCACACTGGTGAGCGCTGTTGCACCGCATCGATCAATGTCTTGCCCATGCGCCCGGCAGCGCCCATCACAGCTATACGTCGCATGCACTGCTCCTTACAGGTCGCCAAAGAAGCGTTTCACGCCTTCGAACCAACCGGTTGCGTTAGGCGAGTGACTGCTGTCGCCTTCCAGTGTTGCGCGAAACTCTTCCATCAGCTCACGCTGGCGGCGATTGAGTTTGACCGGCGTTTCAATCACCACACGGCACATCAAGTCACCAGCGCCGCCGCCACGTACCGGGGCCACACCCTTCCCACGCAGACGGAACTGCTTGCCGGTTTGCGTGCCTTCCGGGATCTTCAGCTTGACCCGACCATCCAGCGTCGGCACTTCAATCTCGGCACCCAACGAAGCATCGGCAAAGTTGATGGGTACTTCACAGAACAGATGCTTGCCGTCGCGCTGGAAAATCGCGTGCTCGCGCACTTCGATCACCACGTACAGATCGCCCGTTGGCCCACCCTGCACGCCCGCCTCGCCTTCGCCCGAAAGACGGATACGATCGCCGGTATCAACACCCGCTGGCACTTTAACGGAAAGGGTTTTGTACTCTTCGACGCGACCTTCGCCACGGCAGCTGTCGCACGGATCAGAAATGACCTTGCCCTGCCCATGGCAACGCGGACAGGTTTGTTGCACAGCGAAGAAACCCTGCTGCATACGCACCTGACCAATACCACCGCAAGTTGTGCAGGTTACGGGCGAGGAGCCTTTCTTGGCACCCGAACCGTCACACGGCTTGCAATTGACCAACGTCGGAACGCGGATATTGACCGTAGTACCGCGCACAGCCTCTTCCAGGTCCAGTTCCAGCGTATAGCGCAAATCGCTACCACGCTGAGCGCCGCCCCGGGAGCCGCCACGACCACCGCCAAAGAAATCGCTGAACACGTCGCCGAAAATATCGGAGAAGTTCTGACCGCCAAAACCTGCACCGCCGCCACCCATTTGCGGATCAACACCGGCATGGCCGTATTGATCATAAGCTGCTCGCTTGCTGGAATCCGACAGAACTTCGTAAGCCTCGTTGGCCTCTTTGAACATTTCTTCCGAGGCCTTGTCATCCGGATTGCGGTCCGGGTGATGCTTCATCGCCAGGCGGCGATAAGCCTTTTTCAGCTCTATCTCAGTCGAGGTGCGTTCAACACCCAATATTTCGTAATAGTCGCGCTTTGCCATAATTCTTTGCACTCTCAAGGACGTTCGACAAAACCCTCCCGAGCCTCGCCAAACCCGCCAAGCCCGAAAAGGATCAGACCCGACTCACGTCTTCTCAACGATATTGGTTTGTGTTTAACAGCCAATGCATTGGCCTGCAGGAGCGATTACTTCTGGCTGGAAAACAAGAAAGTTCCAGACCAAACCGCCAGCATTCGACCTTGTCGCATGCTGTAAAAATTCTTCTACTCCAGACACGCCAACGCGGGAGCAAGCTCCCGCGCGGCGACATCCTACCAGTCACCGCTAAAGTGCGGTCAACCGGCCGACAAACAAGCTAATTACTTGTTGTCTTTTACTTCTTCGAACTCAGCGTCGACAACGTCGTCCGCTTTTTCAGCCGAATCAGCTGGCTTGGCCGCTGCGTCTGCCGGGTTCGCCTGCTCAGCGTACATCTTCTGAGCAACTGGGGCGGACACCTTGGACAGCTCTTCAACCTTGGCTTCGATAGCAGCCTTGTCGTCGCCTTTGACTGCGGCTTCAAGTGCAACTACAGCAGCTTCGATTGCAGCTTTCTCTTCCTCGGTTACTTTGTCGCCAGCATCGACGATCATTTTGCGAGTCGAGTGAACCAGTGCGTCGCCCTGGTTGCGTGCAGCTGCCAGCTCTTCGAACTTGCGGTCTTCTTCGGCGTTGATCTCAGCATCACGCACCATCTGAGCAATTTCTTCCTCGGACAGACCCGAGTTAGCCTTGATCACGATGGACTGAGACTTGCCAGTCGCCTTGTCTTTTGCACTTACGTGCAGGATGCCGTTGGCATCGATGTCGAAGGTCACTTCGATCTGAGGCACGCCACGTGGAGCTGGTGGAATGTCAGCCAGGTCGAACTTGCCCAACGACTTGTTCTGAGCGGCTTGCTTGCGCTCGCCTTGCAGCACGTGAATGGTCACTGCGCCCTGGTTATCGTCAGCAGTCGAGAACACTTGCGATTTCTTGGTAGGAATCGTGGTGTTTTTCTCGATCAGAGCAGTCATTACGCCGCCCATGGTTTCGATACCCAAAGTCAGCGGGCTCACGTCCAGCAACAGAACGTCTTTTACATCACCGGCCAATACTGCGCCCTGGATAGCAGCACCCATTGCAACAGCTTCGTCCGGGTTCACGTCTTTACGTGCTTCCTTGCCGAAGAACTCGGTTACCAGCTTCTGTACCAGCGGCATGCGAGTCTGACCACCGACCAGGATCACGTCGTTGATCGCGCCAACGTCGATACCGGCATCTTTCAGAGCGATACGGCATGGCTCGATGGTGCGCTGAACCAGGTCTTCAACCAGCGATTCCAGCTTGGCGCGGGAAATCTTCACGTTCAAGTGCTTAGGACCGGTTGCATCTGCAGTGATGTACGGCAGATTCACGTCAGTCGACTGGCTCGAAGACAGTTCGATCTTGGCTTTTTCAGCAGCTTCTTTCAGACGCTGCATTGCCAGCGGGTCACCTTTAAGGTTCATGCCGCTTTCTTTCTTGAACTCGTCAACCAGGTAGTCGATCAGACGGATGTCAAAGTCTTCACCACCCAGGAACGTGTCACCGTTGGTCGCCAACACTTCAAACTGGTGCTCGCCATCCACTTCGGCAATTTCAATTACCGACACGTCGAAAGTACCGCCACCCAGGTCATAAACGATGACAGTGTGGTCGCCTTTCGCTTTGTCCATACCGTAAGCCAGAGCAGCTGCGGTTGGTTCGTTGATGATGCGTTTTACGTCCAGACCCGCAATACGTCCGGCGTCTTTGGTCGCCTGACGCTGGCTGTCGTTGAAGTAGGCCGGAACGGTGATAACCGCTTCAGTCACTGGCTCGCCGAGGTAGTCTTCGGCGGTTTTCTTCATTTTCTTCAGAATTTCAGCCGAGATTTGTGGCGGAGCCATTTTCTGGCCGTTCACTTCAACCCAAGCGTCGCCGTTGTCAGCCTTGGCGATCTTGTACGGAACCATCTGAATGTCTTTCTGCACAACTTCTTCGTCAAAACGACGACCGATCAAACGCTTCACCGCGTACAGGGTGTTATGCGGATTGGTCACTGCCTGACGCTTGGCCGACTGGCCAACCAGGATTTCGCCATCGTTGGCGTACGCAACGATCGACGGCGTAGTACGCGCGCCTTCTGCGTTTTCGATAACTTTAGCTTTACCGTTTTCAAGAACCGAAACACACGAGTTGGTGGTCCCGAGGTCAATACCGATAATTCTGCCCATGTTTACTCTCCCTAAATTTGAATTTTTTTGCCGCAGCAGTGATGACCAACTGCGGCATTACTTAAACGCTTGACTTCTAAATGGGGGCCTTGCGGCCGATTTCAAGCCTGTTCGTCAATCGATGGCGAAACCGGCGCTGGCGCCTTGCTGACTACGACCATAGCCGGGCGCAGCAAGCGACCATTGAGCTGATAACCTTTTTGAAACACCTTGAGCACACTGTTTGGCTCCAGGTCAGCGCTTTCCTGCATTGCCATCGCTTGATGATGCTCGGCATTGAAGGGTTCGCCATGTGGATCGATCGCTTCCAGCTGATAACGCTTCAGGGTGTCCTGGAACATTTTCAGGGTCAGTTCGATCCCTTCACGCATTGGGCGAATGTTTTCGTCGTCCGGGCTGGAAAGTTCAAGACCGCGCTCCAGGCTGTCGATCACCGGCAACAGGTCGCCAGCGAATTTTTCCAACGCAAACTTGTGCGCCTTCTCAACATCCTGCTCGGCACGACGGCGAACATTCTGCAGATCGGCAGCTACGCGCAGAGCCTGATCGTTGGCGGCGGCCAGTTGCTCTTCAAGCACCTGCACTCGGGCTGCCAGATCCTCACCTGCGACATCGGCGGCCTGATTAGCTTCCTGGTTCTGCGTATCCATAGTCTGTTCGTCTGCCATAGATTTCTCCTTTCAAACATCGTCCGCGAGCTCGACTCGCGCTTCTGCCAAGGTATATGGGGTCGCAATTCTCAGGTTCAAGAGCCAAAAAACCAGAAAAGACATGTTTGAACATCAACGCCCTGGTTGTAAAAAAACTAAAACGAGCTAAAAAACCTAAAAAAACAAGCAAATCGAACTAAGCACAGCCATTGTCAGCACGAAACAAAACACTGTATAAATAACCAGACATTACGTTTTGGAGCGGCTCCCATGCTGGTGCACCTGTCCGTACATAACTACGCCATCGTTGAACATCTCGATCTTGAGCTCGATCGCGGGATGAGCGTAATCACTGGCGAAACCGGCGCCGGCAAATCGATCATGCTCGATGCGCTGGGCCTGACCCTCGGCGATCGTGCCGACAGCGGCGTGGTACGCCCCGGAGCCGACAAGGCCGACATCCTGGCCACCTTCGACCTGCAACACATTCCCGAAGCCCGGGCCTGGCTGGCCGAGCGCGACCTGGAAGGCGACGGCCCGTGCATCTTGCGCCGGGTCATCACCGCCGAAGGGCGCTCGCGCAGCTACATCAACGGCACCCCCTGCCCTCAAGGCGACTTGAAAGCCCTGGGTGAGCTGCTGATTGATATCCACAGCCAGCACGAACACCAGTCACTGCTAAAGCCCGACACTCACCGCCGCCTGCTCGACGAATTTGCCGGTGCCACGGATCTTGCACGCCAGGTTCAGCTCGCTGCACAACGCTGGCGCCAGACCCGACAAGAGCTAGAGCACCTGTCCAACTCCGGCGATGAACAGCGCGCACGTCATCAGTTGCTGAGCTACCAGCTCGAAGAGCTTGAAACCCTTTCCCTGGGCGAAAACGAACTGGAGGAGCTGGAGCAGGAACACAAAAACCTGACCAACGCCGAAACCCTGCTGACCATCTGCCGCCAGGTGGTCGAACAGTGTAGCGAAAGCGACTCCGGCAACGTGCTTAATGCGCTGACAGCCAGCCTGAACCGCCTTTCGAGCATCAACAGCAACTCGGGCTCACTGGGTGAAGCAACCGACCTGCTGGCCAGCGCACAGATTCAGGTCGAAGAAGCGGTGGGTGAGCTCAACCGCTTCATCGATCACTTTGATGCGGACCCGGGCCGCCTGCAGTACCTCGAAGAGCGGCTCGATACCATCTATACCCTGGCGCGCAAACACCGGGTGCAGCCCACCGAAGTGGCCGCGCTGCAGCAAAAGCTGCTGGATGAACTTGAAACCCTGAACGCCAACGATGAAACCATCGAACGCCTGGCCAATGAACTGGGGGCTTATGCCCGCCACTATCAAGAGTGCGCACGCGAACTCAGCAACCTGCGCAGTCAGGGCGCAACACGCCTGAGCAGCGCAGTAGAAGAAGAAATCCAGCGCCTGGGCATGCCAGGCGGGCGCTTCATGATCGAACTGCGTCCACAGAGCAGCAGTGACCCGATGCCCCACGGCCTGGAGCAGGTCGAACTGCTGGTAAGTGCCAACCCCGGCCAACCACTCAAAGCCCTGGCCAAGGTGGCCTCTGGCGGTGAACTGTCGCGTATCAGCCTGGCCATTCAGGTCATCACTGCACAAACTTCCCGCGTGCCGACTCTGGTATTCGACGAAGTGGACGTCGGGATTGGCGGGCCGACAGCTGAAATCGTGGGGCAGCTACTGCGCCGCCTGGGCGAACGAGGCCAGGTGTTGACCGTCACTCACTTGCCGCAAGTGGCTGCGCAATGCCATCAGCACCTCTTCGTACACAAGGTTCGCGAGAGCGAAACCACGCGCACAGCCGTGTCGAAACTGAGCAAAAAAGAACGCGTAGAAGAAGTCGCCCGCATGCTCGGAGGCATCGATCTGACTAAAGAATCATTGGCACACGCCAAAAAAATGGTCGTCACGGCAAAAAGCCAGGCAGCTTAGCGACGAACGGTCACTCAAAACCGATTTCAGAAAGCACGAAGGCGGCCCTTGGGCCGCCTTCGATCGTTTCGCGAACCGTAATTCGCGCGACATGCTTATTTAACTTTCTTGCGCACGTACAACACCAAGTTGTGATCCACCAACTCAACACCGTGCTTGGCTGCAATGGCGTGCTGCAGTTTTTCGATGTCCTCGTCGAAAAACTCGATCACTTCACCGCTGTCCACGTTGACCATATGGTCGTGGTGGCCACCATCGGCATCAGCCAACTCAAAGACCGCATGACCGCCATCGAAATTATGGCGAATCACCAGCCCCGCTGACTCGAACTGGGTCAGAACACGGTAAACCGTGGCCAGCCCGACGTCTTCGCCTGCCTGCATAAGTGCCTTGTAAACATCCTCGGCGCTCATGTGACGCTGCTCGGCAGAGTCAAGCATCTGTAGAATTTTGACTCGTGGCAGAGTCACCTTAAGTCCGGCCTTACGTAGTTCGCTATTTTCAACCATGGTTAGCTTTCTCGCGGAAGCTGCTTCGCAGCTCCTCTTAATACGGGTATGATCGGCGTTTA
>JBILYW010000149.1:0-7373 GCA_044377555.1 Pseudomonas sp. | reverse complement strand
GCAACCTTGCAGTGGCGAAACTGGCTGCAGCGGCTCTCGGCATCGGCGATTAGTCCTTGGCGCCATTCACGACAGGGCTATTCGATTTAATCGCAAATGCTGGATGGGTCGAAGACACGGGGACCAAACGCCATTCTGTGAAAGGGTGTTTAGCCAGGCTCGGTGTCTTTCTCGAGCAAAACAGCACCGCTCCCAAGCGAACTTAAATGATCACCTGGATTGCGCAGAGGGCAGTCCGTCATGGAAAGGCATCCACAGCCGATACAGCCGTCGAGCTGATCACGAAGCCGGGTCAGGCTGAGAATCCGCTCGGTCAGGAGGTCCCTCCAGCTTGTAGAGAGATTCGCCCAATCTTTGGAAGTCAGAGGTCGACCTGACGGAAGCTCGTCCAGTGCGACCTTGATCGAAGCCAAAGGAATGCCCGCGCGCTTCGCAATCTTGATGATGGCAATACGGCGAAGCGTATCTCGTGAATAGCGACGTTGATTGCCTGCACTTCGCTGCCCCTGAATCAGTCCTTTGGCCTCGTAGAAGTGGACGGTCGCGATGGTGATGCCGCATCGGCGGGCCAACTCACCTACAGAAAGTGGTACACGCACATCGATCATAGGTTTCTACTCTCTCTTGACCTCATCTATACATGAGGTTTTATAAAGAGTGTCGGTTTGCCTTTGCAAGCCTTCATCTGCGACTGCGGGTGAGTTCTTGAAGTGGAGCCAACATGGACAAGCGTCACATCCCATCTGATCAAACCTCACAAAACAGATCGAACGCACGGGCATCCGGAGATAGCCCTCCCTCAAGTACGAGCTGGGGAACCCTGCTCTCTGGCAGAAATGGTGTGCGTTCGCTCGCGCTCGCTGGCGGCGTCGTCCTCCATGCAGTCAACGTCTATATTTCCACGACGATTCTGCCTTCGGTCGTAAGGGACATCGGCGGTATCGATTATTACGCCTGGAACACCACACTGTTCGTCGCGGCTTCGATCCTCGGGTCGGCACTGTCGTCGAGGTTGCTCATCAGCGCGGGGCCGCGCGGCGCTTACATGATCTCAACGCTGGTGTTTGCGATCGGGACGCTCATCTGTGCATTCGCACCCTCAATGCCTGTCATGCTTGCCGGACGCCTCATTCAGGGACTGGGCGGCGGTTTTCTGTTCGCGCTGTCCTATGCCATGATCCGGCTGGTTTTCAACGAAGCTTTATGGGCACGCGCAATGGCCCTGGTCTCCGGAATGTGGGGGGTGGCAACGCTGATTGGCCCTGCCGTAGGCGGCGTCTTCGCAGATCTGGGCATATGGCGGGCTGCGTTCTGGTCACTCATTCCAGTTGCAATGCTGTTCGCCCTGCTCGCGGTGGCCGTACTGCCCAGACGCAGCTCTCAGAGCACCGAAGCCTCCCCGCTTCCTCTTGCCCAACTCGTTCTCCTGACATCGGCTGTTCTCGTCGTTTCAGCGGTCAGTGTCTCGTCAATGTTCATCTTGAATATGGCTGGCCTGGCCGCCGCCGCCATCCTGACCGCCTTGCTGATCGCCACGGAAAGCCGCGCCCGGCACAGGCTGCTGCCACAAGGTGCATTCCGGATCACATCGGCCCTGGGGTCGCTCTACGCAACTATGTCGTTGCTTGCGATTACCGTAACCAGTGGCGAAATATTTGTGCCGTTGTTCCTCCAGATCCTCCACCACCAGTCACCGCTCGCTGCGGGCTACCTTGCAGCGCTTATGGCGGCCGGGTGGACGTTGGGCTCAATCGCGAGCGCCGGAGCCAATGGCAGAAATATCAGGCGCGCGATCCTCATCGGTCCGGCACTCGGAATAGCGGGCATGGCTGCGCTTGCCGTTTTGATGCGAACTG
Organism: Pseudomonas sp.; assembly: GCA_044377555.1. Classification (GTDB taxonomy): domain Bacteria; phylum Pseudomonadota; class Gammaproteobacteria; order Pseudomonadales; family Pseudomonadaceae; genus Aquipseudomonas. The sequence continues at coordinate 5,517 of JBILYW010000149.1, read as the reverse complement.
AAAGTGACGGTGGCTGGCTCGCACTTACCCCTGTCTGCCTTGCCCTGGCAGCAATCGGGTTGGGCGTAGGGTTAGCCTGGCCGCATCTGCTGACCCGCATCTTTCAAGTATCTTCGGCAGGGGAACAGGACCTGGCAGCAGCTTCGATTACAACCGTGCAACTTTTCGCTACTGCGCTCGGTGCGGCTCTGGCAGGAATGGTGGCAAACATCGCGGGGCTGACTGATCCCGGGGGTGTCGTCGGTGTGTCAAGAGCAGCAACCTGGCTTTTTGGAGTGTTTGCACTTGCACCCATTCTTGCCGTTTTTACAGCCCGTGGAGTGCTGCTGCACCACCCGAAAGCTGGGCAGGGGAAAATCTGATTTTTCAACAGAGCCGATCCGAAGCAGACGTTACTCAGGGGCGGTTTTGTGCACAAACCATATTCTTTGCGCAACTGAACCGGTTACCCAGGATGCAGTCAAACAGGTCGTTGCACTGTGGACGATAGCTATCAGACATCGCCAGCTGAGCTCCTGAGTACGTAGTCAACGTTGTTTCTTACCCTCGAAAACGCCTCCCAAAGGATGCAAAAAATGAGAAATATCATTTCTGTGGTTGCTGTAGCGGCTTCATTTGCCATGGGTACTGCATTCGCTCAAGCACCCGCGAAACCTGATGTGAACCCAATCACAAATGGCGCGATCAATCCGGCAGTTACGCCAGGCACTACCGGCGCAGATAAAATTGCAGTAACCCGCGATGCTAATGCCGGAGCATTGAACGAATGCTACGCCAGCGTTGGCGATCAGCCCCGGACAGCGTTGAAGGCTTGTCTTGAGGGCAAGACTCGCGAAGCCACGTCACAAATGAATATCGCTTACAAAAAACTGGAAGCTCAGACAAAGGAAATCGATTCGAGCGCCACGGCCAAAGCCCTTGCCTCGCTGCTCGCTTCTCAGAGGGCTTTCGAGAAGTTCAAGGATGCACAGTGCCAATGGGAAAGTGATGCCGCGATGGGGGGCTCGGGCTCTGGAGATTTTTTAAGTTCCTGCAAAGTCGATTTGATGCGCTGGAGAGCGAAGCAGCTTTCCAGTTGAATTTATTGACGGCTCAACGTTGAGATCAGGATGAAATAATGAACAAGGCCTATCAAAAAAACTGCGGCCGCACCGACGCTAAAAATGGGGCAAGCGGTAAACATAGCCAAAGAAATTTTCTGCGGCTCGCTTGGGTCCTGGCGCTATGCATGTCCATCGCAGGCTGGGTAACAGTTGTTCTGTTCCTGGAGAAAACTTCCTGGATCGATATTGATGGGTTCCTGCATGAACCGTTGTTCTGGCTGATCCCGACCAGCTATTTGTTCTTGTTTGTAGCCATCGTACTGGCCATATCAGATATGGCCCTCAAGTTGAAAAAGCATCATTGCAGCAGATAGGCCGCTTCGTTCGCGACCACGACGCCTGCCAGCGACGTCGTGGCGCACCAAGGCCCGGGCTCGACAGCAGCGGCGTCCCCCAATTTGACCCACTGAGTGTCTATGCCTGCGACAGGCGCCCGACGGTCAGGCCAACGCCAACCGCGCAGCCTTGTTCGGCAGGATGAGGGCCGCACACACAAACCCCGCCACCACCATGCAGGCGCTCACCAGGATGGCGTAGCTGAAGCCCTGCACCGCACTGCCCCCGTCCGCCAGCACGGCGATGCTCACTGCGACACCCACGGCCAGGCCGACCGCAGAACCCACTTCCTGGGTCGTGGTCAGCATGCCGCCCGCCAAACCATGATCGACCGCATCGACTCCTTCGATACCGGCCACGGTCCAGGCCGGGAAGGCGATGCCGTAACCAATGCCCGCCAACAACGTTCCGGGAAGGATCGAGCCGGCCCAGGAGGTATCCACGGCCAGGGAAACACCCAGCAAGGCCAGCCCACAGATAAACACCGTCATGCCGCCCATGATCACCGGCTTGGTCCCTGCCCTGGCGATCAGGGAGGGCCCTGCCCAGGCGCTGGAGAGCGTGAAGGCAATCGCCATCGGCAACAGCCCCAAGCCTGTCTGAGTAGCGGTGAAACCGAGGATTTCCTGCATATACAGCGCCACAACAACAAAGGTCGGCCCCAGCGCGGTATTCGCCAGCAGCGACACCAGGTTTGCGCCGCCGGTCATGCGCTGCCAAAAAACCGGAATGGGCATCAGCGGGTATTCAGCCCGGGTTTCAACCCAGACAAATACGGCGAGCAGTCCCACGGCCAGGGCGATCAACCCGTAAGTGACGGGCGAAGCAAGGCCGACGTGCTCGCTGTTGGCAAACGCGAACACCAGCGTTGCAGCACCCGCCGCGACCAGAACCGCACCGCCGATGTCGAGGCGCATCGCGGCCATTGAAGCCTCGCGCCTGCCTTCTGGCAGGTAGCCTGCCAGGGCAATCACCAGCACACCCACAGGGACGTTGATCCAGAGCACCCAGCGCCAACCCAGAGCGTCAGTAATGATGCCGCCCAGAATCAGCCCTGCGACGAAACCGCTTGCAGCCACGGCCGTCCAGGCCCCCAGTGCACGGTTGCGCGATTTCTCGTCAGGGAACAGCGCCAGCAGCAACGAAAAGGCCGCCGGTGAAAAAAGGGCCGCGCCAAAACCTTGCATGGCCCGGGTCACAATGAGCATTGCGGGGCTCTGCGAGAAGCCGCCGAGCAACGAACCCAGGGTGAAGATCACCAGCCCCAGCAGAAATACCCGGCGCCGGCCAAACATGTCGGCAGCGCGCCCACCCAACAGCAGAAACCCCGCGATGGCGACGCCGTATGCATTGATGACCCACTGCAAAGCCCCTGGAGTGAACCCCAGGCTTTCCTGAATCTGCGGTAAGGGGATCATGGTGATAGAGAAGTCGAGCAATGCCACAAATTGAGTCATGCATAACAAAATGAGGCAAAGCCGCCAGCGAGGATTATTCATTTGTACACCCTATGGATTTAGTTTTACTAAACTTGTTCAGAACCTCTAAACAGGCTGTATCATCGCCCTCACGCCGGGTGAGCGGAAACGATCATTTGTGCCCTAGACATTCAGGAAAACTAAACCTTATGGCCACGTCACTACCCCTTCTCGCGCTGCGCACCTTTGTCGAAGTCGGGCAACGAGGCAGCATCAAGGCGGCCGCTCAAGCGTTGAACGTCACTTCAGGGGCTGTCAGCCAGCAGATTCGCTTGCTGGAAGATCGGGTCGGCATGGCGCTGTTCACACGGGAGCGAAGCGGTTTGTGCCTGACAGAAGCCGGGGCCAGCGTTCATCCCGTGCTGCTCCAGGCCTTTGAAAACATGCAACAGGCATTGCAGGCGCTGGAGGCCATCAAGTGCCGGCAGACCTTGACCGTCAGTACGGTCGCGACGTTTGCCGCTTCGTGGCTGGTGCCGCGTCTTGGCCGCTTCAACCTGCGCCACCCGCATATCGAAGTCAGGGTTGAAGCCACGTCCGCTGTGGCCGACATGCGCCGGGACCGGGTCGATGTGGCGCTGCGCCACGGGCTGGGAAACTATCCCGGCTTGCAGGTCACCCGGCTGATGGCACCCGTGATGGTGCCGGTAGCCAGTCCCGCCCTGATGGCCACAAGCCCGACCATCACCAGTCCTGCGGATTGTCTTGAATTTGCGCTGTTGCATGACTCTGACCGGACAGACTGGTCCCTCTGGCTCGCGGCCCACGACGTCGCCAAGGATCCGCGCGCCGAACGCGGCACAGCGTTCGAGGATGATTTCCTGCTGATTCGAGCCGCCGAAGCCGGTCAAGGGCTGGCCCTGGTACCCCGGGAGTACGCGCAGGAAGAAATCAATGCCGGCCGCCTCGTCCAGGTCCTGGATAAACCCTGGCCTGCGCGCTTTGCCTATTACGTGGTAACCCGCCAGGACGCCATGCACAGAGAAGAGGTCAAGGCGTTCGTGGACTGGATCATGGAAGAAGCCCAGGATGTTCCCGGGCAAGCACCACTTTAGAAAAACTGATGCAGCTCGGCAGAATTCATCGTTTCCGGTCTGGAATTCGGCAGGTTAGGGTTACGGGCCTGTACTTATCCAGCCAGGCCCCAAAACCATGAACACCCCTGACCTGACGCTCTACACCGACAGTTCGCCCAACGGCTTCAAGATCACCATTGCCCTGGAGGAACTGGAACTCCCCTATACCCTTCGCCATGTTCATATCGAGCAGGGTGAACACCGCCGGCCCGACTTTCTCAAGCTCAACCCCCATGGACGCATCCCGGTTCTGGTTGACCACGCGACGGGCATCACCCTGTTCGAGTCTGCCGCCATCCTGCTCTATCTGGCCGAAAAGACAGCACGGCTATTGCCTGCAGAGCCTTCTGAGCGCTGGGCGGCCATTACCTGGCTCATGTTTCACACCTCGAGCATGGGCCCCATCCTGGGCCAGCGCGTGCATTTCGAACTGTTTGATCAGCCTGCGAACCCCACCGCCATCGCCCGCCTGCGGCAACTGACGGAAGCGACATTCGTGACACTCGATCAACACCTGTCCAACCAGACATGGCTGGCGGGAGCGCAGTACTCGATTGCAGATATCGCGACCTTCGGCTGGATGCATATCGCCCGCATCATCGACTTTGACTTCAGCCGGTACCGCCACCTGAGCGCATGGTACGAGCGAATTGCCCTGCGCCCGGCCGTGCAAAGGGGGGTTGCGCTCCCCCATCCCGCAACGGGCGCCTGACCCCACACAACAGGCAATGAACCAGCCAGCCCACAGGCAGGCCATTGCAATGCCAGCATCGAACTTTATTCCTGATGCCCCATCTACATGTACACAGGCGGGATCATTTCGCTCCTGCTTAAATCTCTTTATCACTATCGACTGAGGTTAATCACATGCGAATTACATTACCGGTCCTTGTGCTGGGCATCGTGATATCGCAGGGAGCAATGGCCGCTGGAGATGGATCTGCCGCTGTCGGAGGCGGTGTTGGCGGTGTGTTGGGCAATATTGTCGGTCAACAGGTGGGCGGCTCTACCGGGGCAGCCATCGGCGCAGGCGTCGGCGGGGCGGCAGGTAGCGCAGTCGGCGCGCCAAGAGGCAACAAGACCGAAGCCGCCATTGGTGGCGGTGTCGGCGGTGCTGGCGGCTCGCTCATCGGTCATCAGCTCGGAGGCTCCACCGGCTCTGCCATAGGGGCCGGGCTAGGCGGCGCCGTTGGTGGCGCGGTCGGCAACAACCTGGGCGATGATGGCAACCGGCACAGCTCGGGCGGCAAACACAAGCATAAGCACAAAAACAAAAACCATTGAAAACCGGCTTTCAATGGTCAAGAGCCCGACTTCGTGTCGGGCTTTTTTTGGAAATGTGCCTAGCCGTAAGGGCCGACCCCGTAGAAAGCCGTGACGTATCGAATGGATATGTACGCTGTGTCAGAAACTGCGATACCGGGTACAGCAAAAGCAAAGGTTAAGGCTTGAAACTGCACAACCCCTTGTGGGAGCGGGCTTGCTCGCGATGGCATCGGCGCGATTCAACTCAAATACCGCGCC
>JBILYW010000148.1:0-7429 GCA_044377555.1 Pseudomonas sp. | reverse complement strand
CCAGCTCAGTCAGTTCGAAAGGTTTTGCCAGGTAGTCATCGGCCCCCAGATTTAGCCCGTGAACCCGGTCCTTGACGTCACTGCGGGCCGTGAGCATCAACACCGGCAGGGTTTTGCCACGGGCACGCAGGCGCGCCAGCACTTCAAAACCGTTCATGCGCGGCAACCCCACATCCAGAATCGCCACGGCATATTCTTCGCTGCTCAAGGCCAGGTCGGCGGCCACACCATCGTGCAATACATCGACGGTCAGGCCCGTGTCTTTCAAGGCCTGGGCAACACTCTCGGCCAGCTGCAGCTGATCTTCGACCAAAAGCACACGCATCGGGTTTTCCTCATTATTTTTGTACAGGCCGAGGCCTTTCAGTGCGCGGAGTGTACAGACGGAGGGGGTGCTGTGAAGCCCAAAAACAATGAATGACTACTGAAAGGTTAGCGAAAGGTTGGTCGTTTAGCATCGCGAGACTGACAGTAAACCCTGTTGCCGCCATGCCCCCGTAGCGGCCCGAAAAACGCCTCGAAGCGTTTTCGCTAATAAGAATAATAGTGGAGCACCCTGCATGCTGAATCCTCAGCCCAAGGCCCGTGGCCTCTGTAATCACCTTGAACTTTGCCAAACCCTCGCGGCACCTGCGAATGGCTTTCTGTTGCCCGCCGTTTGTCCGCCATACGGGTAATGCACGGCTCGACACCTGCGATTTTCAGTAACAACGACCTACCCCTCTAAAAACAAAAACTCCACTGGAGACGATATGAATCTATCCCTGCGCACCCTCTCTCTCGCTGCCGGCTGCATGCTCTTCGCCGGCCAACTCATGGCTGAACCCAAACGCCCGGAATGCATTGCCCCGGCCTCCCCTGGCGGTGGTTTTGACCTGACCTGCAAGCTGGCACAAAGCGCGCTGATCAACGAAAAGCTGCTCAGCAAGCCCATGCGCGTGACCTACATGCCCGGTGGCGTGGGCGCCGTTGCCTACAACGCCGTTGTCGCCCAGCGGCCAGCAGATGGTGGCACCCTGGTAGCCTGGTCCAGCGGTTCACTGCTTAATCTGGCGCAAGGCAAATTCGGTCGTTTCGATGAAAGCGCCGTGCGCTGGCTGGCGGCTGTCGGCACCAGCTACGGTGCGATTGCGGTGAAGAGCGATTCACCCTACAAAAACCTCGATGATCTGGTTCAAGCCCTGAAGAAAGATCCGAGCAAAGTGGTGATTGGCTCGGGCGGCACCGTGGGCAGCCAGGACTGGATGCAAACCGCCCTGATCGCCAAGGCCGCCGGGATCAATCCGCGTGACTTGCGTTATGTGGCCCTGGAAGGCGGCGGTGAAATCGCAACCGCGCTGTTGGGTGGTCATATTCAGGTGGGTAGTACGGACATTTCCGACTCCATGCCGCATATCCAGAGCGGTGATATGCGCCTGCTCGCCGTGTTTGCCAATGAACGCCTCGACGAACCCGAGATGAAGGACATTCCGACGGCCAAAGAGCAGGGTTACGACATCGTGTGGCCAGTTGTACGTGGCTTCTATTTGGGGCCAAAGGTCAGCGATGCGGACTACGCGTGGTGGAAAGACGCCTTCGACAAACTGCTGGCCTCCGAAGACTTCGCCACATTGCGCGACCAGCGCCAGCTCTTCCCCTTCGCCATGACCGGCCCGGAGCTGGATACCTACGTGAAGAAGCAGGTAGCTGACTACAAAGTCCTGGCCCAGGAATTCGGCCTGATCCAGTAACCGTCGCTGACCGCTGGCTGTGCCCTTGCGTATCGGGGCACACCCCAGGAGTAAATCATGCTCGCACAACGCATTTTTGCCTCAGGGCTGCTCATCGTCTGCATCGTACTGGCAGTGATGGCCTGGCCCTATCAGGCAGCTTTTTCCTATGAACCTGTCGGCCCTCGCGCCTTCCCTTTGCTCATGCTGGCCTTGATGGGGCTGGGGCTGCTCTACATGATCTTTCGCCCTTCTGCCGTGGTGCATAGCGAAGACGACCCGAAACTGGATCGCGAAACCCTGACCAAGATCGGTCTTTGTGTGGTGCTGCTACTGGTCTTCGCCGGTACGTTCGAGACCCTGGGTTTCATCATCAGCAGCATCCTGATTGGCATCCCGATGGCGCGCCTGTACGGCGGGCGCTGGCTGCCCAGCATCGTGATCATCAGCCTGATGAGCGTCGGTCTTTATTTACTGTTTGATATAGCCATGGACGTTCCGCTGCCGCTTGGCCTGCTCGACGTACTGGAGAACTGATATGGATACTTTTGGCTATTTGGGCCAGGGCTTCGGCGTCGCGCTCACCCCTTACAACCTGATTACCGCCCTGTGCGGCACCCTGATCGGTACCGTGGTCGGATTGCTGCCCGGGCTTGGCCCGATCAACGGGGTCGCTCTGCTGATCCCGATCGCGTTTGCCCTGGGCCTGCCGCCCGAATCTGCGCTTATTTTGCTGGCCGCGGTGTACCTGGGCTGTGAATACGGCGGTCGCATCAGTTCGATCCTGCTGAACATTCCGGGCGAAGCTTCGACCGTAATGACCACCCTCGACGGCTACCCCATGGCCCGCAAGGGTCTGGCAGGCGTTGCGCTTTCACTGTCTGCCTGGAGCTCGTTCATCGGCGCCTTCATCGCCACCTGCGGCATGGTGCTGTTTGCCCCGCTGCTGGCGAAATGGGCAATTGCCTTCGGCCCGGCGGAGTATTTCGTACTGATGGTGTTTGCCATCGTCTGCCTGGGCGGCATGGCCGGCGATCGCCCGCTCAAGACCTTTATCGCAGCGCTGATCGGCCTGTTTCTGGCGTGCGTGGGAATTGATGCCAACAGCGGTGTTTACCGGTTCACCGGGGACAACATCCACCTGACTGACGGCATTCAATTTGTCGTGCTGGTACTGGGGCTGTTCTCCATCAGCGAAATCTTGTTGCTGCTGGAAAAAACCCATCGCGGCCAGGAAGCGGTTAAAGCAACCGGGCGAATGATGTTCAATTTCAAGGAAGCCTCTGCGGTGTTCGCGGTGAACATCCGCTGTGGCGTGCTCGGTTTCATCATGGGCGTGTTGCCGGGTGCAGGCGCCACACTGGCCAGCGCCGTGGCCTACATGACCGAGAAGCGCCTGGCAGGTGCCTCGGGCAAATTTGGCGAGGGCGACAGCCGAGGTCTGGCGGCACCCGAAACCGCCATCGGAGCTTCGGCCTGCGGCGCACTGGTCCCTATGCTGACACTGGGTGTTCCGGGGTCCGGCACCACCGCGGTGATGATCGGCGCGCTGTCGCTGTACAACATCACCCCGGGCCCGCTGCTGTTTCAACAGCAGCCGGATATTGTCTGGGGCCTGATCGCCTCGTTGTTCATCGCCAACGTCATGCTGGTGATCCTCAACATTCCGATGATCCGCATCTTCACCCGCATTCTTTCGGTACCCAACTGGGCGCTGGTGCCGGTGATCGCAATCATTACGGCGATTGGCGTCTATGCAGTACACGCCACAACCTTCGATCTGTTCCTGATGATCGGGATCGGCATCTTCGGCTACATCCTGCGCAAGCTCGACTTCCCGCTTTCGCCGGTACTCCTGGGGTTCATCCTGGGCGGGCTGATGGAGCAAAACCTGCGCCGCGCCCTGTCGATTTCCAACGGTGCACTGGAAATCTTGTGGGCCAGCCCGATCACGCTGGGCGTCTGGGTACTGACAGCGATCATGTTGCTGATGCCCGTGCTGCGTATCTGGCGCAAGCGCAGCGCCCAACGTCGTGCCCTGGCCGATGCTTGAGTCCGGACTCAAACACTGGTGGGGGACGCCGCTGGTCGGTTTGGCGGGGGGCTACCTCGCCAGCCTGATCGGCTGGCCATTGCCATGGATGGTTGGCTCGTTGCTCGCGATCATCCTGGTACGTTGCCTGACGCCCTGGCAACTGGCCGAGATTCCGGGCGGGCGTAAATGCGGGCAGTGGATTGTGGGCATCGGTATCGGCCTGCACTTCACACCGACGGTGATGGAGCAGGTGCTGGCGCATTTCTGGCTGATTCTGGCCGGCGCCCTGCTCACCAGTGTCTCGAGCGTGATCGGTGTCTGGCTGATGCGCCGCAGTGGCGAGGATCGTGCCACTGCGTTCTTCTCCAGCATGCCCGGCGGCTCGGGTGAGATGGTTAACCTCGGCGCACGCAATGGCGCCGTGTTGAGCCGCGTCGCCGCAGGTCAGAGCCTTCGGGTCCTGATGGTTGTGCTGTGCGTCCCGGCAGCCTTCAAGTACCTGCTGGGCGAAGGCGCTCCCGCCTTGCAGCCCGCCTCGATCGACTTTTACTGGCTGGCGCTGTTGTTTCCGGCAGGGGCTTTGATGGCCTGGATCTGGCAACGCCTGCGCCAGCCAAACCCATGGCTGTTCGGGCCACTGCTGATCAGCGCCGGCGCCAGTATCCTGTGGGATTTGCATATCGGCCTGCCCGACGGCAGCAGCCAGATGGGGCAATGGTTGATTGGTAGCGGGCTGGGTTGTCACTTCAATCGGGCGTTCTTTCGCCGGGCACCGTCCTTCATCGGCCGCACACTGCTGGGCACAGCCCTGACGATGCTGATCGCCAGTCTCTGCGCACTGGGCTTGAGTACCCTGACCCAGCTCGACCTGCGCTCCATGACACTGGGGATGATGCCAGGGGGCATTGCGGAAATGAGCCTTACGGCAGAAACACTGCAACTGTCCGTACCCCTGGTCACAGCCTTGCAGGTGATGCGCCTGATCTTCGTACTGTTTTTAGCAGAACCCCTGTTCAGGCACTGGACCCGGGATCGCTGATATCAGCGATCCCGGGCACCCACCACACAAGCATTCACGCCTGGACCGGCGGCAGTTTCCAGTCGATCGGGGACAAGCCGTTTTGCTCGAGGAACTTGTTGGTACGACTGAAGTGCCCGTTACCGATAAACCCCCGATAGGCGGACAGCGGCGAAGGGTGCACAGAGGTCAGCACCAGATGCTTGGTTGCATCAATCAGCTTTTGTTTGCTTTGCGCATGGGCGCCCCACAGCAGGAACACGAGCTTGGGTTGCTCCTCGCTCACCACTTCGATAATCCGGTCAGTGAAGTGCTCCCAGCCTTTTTTGGCATGGGACGCGGCATTGGCGCGTTCCACTGTCATTGTCGTATTGAGCAGCAAAACACCCTGCTCGGCCCAATGCTGCAAGCAGCCATGGGGGGCGATGTCGATATTGAGGTCGCGCTTGAGCTCTTTATAGATATTGACCAGCGAAGGCGGTGTCGGGATACCGGGCTGTACTGAAAAGCACAACCCATGCGCCTGGCCCGGCCCGTGGTAAGGGTCCTGGCCGAGGATCACAACCTTGATCTTGTCCAGCGGCGTGAGGTTAAGGGCATTGAAGATCAGCGGCCCCGGCGGGTAGATCTCTTTGCCGGCCGCATGCTCCTGACGCAGGAACTCACGCAGCTCGGCCATATAGGGTTTATCGAACTCTTCACGTAGAGCCTGCTTCCAGACAGGTTCAAGTTTTATACGGTCATCCGACGTCATGGCTACATCCTGAGAAACAATGGGGCGGACACTAGAAAAGCCCGCCCCCATTGTCAACATCGCTATCGGCCCCAGCCCCATCCGCCATTGTGACCGTCACCATGGCCCGACCCATAACCATGACGATAACCAGATCCATGACCCGGCCGATAACCAGGCGCCTGAGGGTAATGCGGCGGGCCCTGATAATAGCGTGCAGGCGGCGCATGGTACCCACGGGGATACTCGTAGTAAGGGCCGTAGCCGCCATAGTAATAAGGGGCCGGAACCGTATAGACCTCAGAGCGGTAATAACCGCCGCCGCCCGAGTAATAAGGAACGCAGGCAGACAAGGACAAGCCAATTGCAATGATAGAGAGCAGACGACGAGACATGGCGGCCTCCTGGACCGCGAAAGGGCACCCCCAGCGACGCTGGGAGGCGACAAACAGCAACACTGTCTGACATCTCTTAAGACTGCAAAAACGAGGTTCGGTGCCCTCTGCCAAGAAGCAAATTACGCCCTGCACAACGCTTGCCCTAAACTGACCGAACGCCTGTCACCCAACGGATACCCCGACATGACCACCCCCGATATTTGCCCCGCCTGTGGCGCTCGCAACGATTGTTCAATGGCAAACCCTGACACCGAGGATCAACCCTGCTGGTGCTATGGCGTCAGCATTGATCCCGAGATCATCCAGGCCTTGCCACTCTCACAACGCGACCTGACATGCCTGTGCCCTCGCTGCGCGCAGGTTCAAAACCAATTGCCGACAGCGCAACCCAGGCACCTCACGTAAGATGCACACCTGTATTCCTTGTGATTGATCGCTATGCGCGTAGACCGTTTTCTGAGCAACTTGCCCCAGTTCAACCGCCAGCAAGTACGTTTGCTACTGATAGAGAAACGTATCCAGGTGGATGGACAGATCATTTGCGATCCGCGCCACGAAATCCGGGCATTCAGCCGTATCGAGTTCGATGGTCAAGTCTTGCAGGCCGGCAAACCTGCACGCTATTTCATGCTGCACAAGCCGCCTGGTTGCGTGAGCGCCACCCAGGACCCGGAGCACCCTACGGTGCTCGATCTGCTGGACGAGCCGGACAAGCACGAACTGCACATCGCAGGCCGGCTGGACTTCAATACCAGCGGGTTGATGCTGATCACCAATGATGGTCACTGGTCGCGCCGTCTGACCCAACCACAGACCAAACTGCCCAAGGTGTATTACGTCGAGACCGAGCAGGAAATTACCGCTGCGTACGTCACCAAATTCAATGAGGGCGTCTATTTCGCCTATGAAGACCTGACGACCCAGCCCGCCGAACTGGAGCTGCTGGGCCCACGCAGTGCGCGCCTGAGTATCGTTGAGGGTCGTTATCATCAGGTCAAACGCATGTTTGGCTTCTTCGACAACAAAGTCCTGCGCCTGCACCGCGAAAGCATCGGCGCACTGGTGCTCGACAGCCAGCTGGCCCCCGGGCAATACCGGGCGCTCAGCCCTGCGCAAATCCTGTTGTTCTGAACCCGGGCGCGGATTGAGCCCTCCTCCTGCCTGTCACATTCGCGGCGCATTATCAGATTGACCGACGCTCGATTCACTGGAGTCCGACGCCATGATGAAGCCCGAAGTAGCCGTGCTCGACATTCAAGGCCAGTATCGAATTCACACCGAGTTCTACCGCGCCGAGAACGCAGAAAACACCATCATCCTGGTCAATGGTTCGATGGCCACCACGGCCTCGTTTGCCCAGACCCTGAAAAACCTGCACCCGCATTTAAACGTTGTGCTCTACGACCAGCCCTACGCGGGCAAATCAAAGGCCCACAACCGGCATCAGAAAATGCTGACCAGAGAGCTGGAGGCACAGGTTCTGCTGGAGCTGATCGAACACTTTGATGCCAATTACTTACTGTCATTTTCATGGGG
>JBILYW010000147.1:0-7474 GCA_044377555.1 Pseudomonas sp. | reverse complement strand
CGCATGCTGAACTCGGGAACGATTTTGAAGATGTAGGTATTCACCGCGATGTTCATCAACGACACCACGAGAAACAGCTCGGGAATCGTCAGTTTGGCCACGCTCAGCAGCAGGATGGTGAGCAGCGCAGAGACCACCATAAACAGCGCATTGAGGATGTTGTTGGCCGCAATCACCCGTGACCGCTCGTGCTCCGCAGTACGCGACTGGATCAATGCGTACAGCGGCACAATATAGAAGCCGCCAAACACGCCGAGCCCGAGAATATCGAACAATACCCACCAGGCCTGACTGAACCCCAGCACGCCCAGCCAGTCGTTGGCCTGGATGTTCTGCGGCATATGCCCCGAATGCCACCACAGCAGCAAGCCAAATACCGTCAGACCAAATGAGCCAAAGGGCACCAGGCCTATCTCGACCTTGCGCCCCGAAAGCTTCTCGCACAGCAGCGATCCCAGGGCGATACCCACCGAGAACACGGTGAGAATCAGCGTCACCACGGTCTCGTCGCCATACAGCCAGTCTTTGGCATACGCCGGGATCTGCGTCAGGTAAATAGCACCGACAAACCAGAACCACGAGTTGCCCACTACAGAACGCGACACCGCAGGCGTCTGATTCAGACCCATGCGCAAGGTAGCCCAGGACTCGCTGAAAATATTCCAGTTCAAACGAAGCTGCGGCGTGTCAGCCGGGGCGGCCGGAATGGCGCGGCTGGCTACATAACCCAGCACCGCCACCGAAATGATCACCCCCGAGACGATCACCGTGTAATTGCCAGACGAGAGCATGATTCCCGCACCTATGGTGCCCGCCAGAATCGACAGAAATGTGCCCATTTCCACCAGACCATTGCCCCCGACCAGCTCATCCTCATGCAGGGTTTGCGGCAGGATCGAATATTTCACCGGCCCGAACAGGGCTGAGTGAGTGCCCATGGCAAACAGCGCGACCAGCATCAACGCCAGATGATCAAAGGCAAAACCTATAGCCGCGACGATCATGATCGCGATTTCACCCAACTTGATCAGACGTATCAGGCGATCCTTGGCGTACTTTTCACCGAACTGACCTGCCAGCGCCGAGAACAGAAAAAACGGCACTATAAAGAGCAACGCACACAGATTGACCCAGATCCCCCGATCACCCTCGATATTCAGCTTATAAAGGATGGCCAGAATCAGCGATTGCTTGAACAGGTTGTCATTGAGCGCGCCCAGGGACTGGGTCACGAAAAAGGGCAAGAAGCGACGTTTGCTTAACAAGTTGAACTGCGAGGGGTGACTCATCATCCATGTACTCACGTTGCGCCGATGGCTTTCTCATTGGAGGGCCGTTGTAACACTCAGGGCACAACCTTGCTCGGGTTCTGTCGGCGAACACGCCATGTCAGGCGTTTTCGTGCAGAACCCGAGCGCACGTTTTACTTCTTCAAGCCTGCAATACACGGCGACACAAACAGCTCGCCGCGATAAGCCCCTTGCACGGTGCGGGTGCCGACCAGCAGCCACATCAGCGCCAATGCCACCACCAGCACACAACCGGCCACATCAAAAAAGCTCAGGTGCAACATGCTGCCCAGGCGCAAGGTGGCCAACGAGTAAACCCCCAGCGGGAAGGTAAAGCCCCACCAGCCCAGGTTGAACGGGATGCCTGCGCGGAAGTAGCGAACCGTGATCAACGACGCCATCACAATCCACCACAAGCCAACACCCCACAAAATGACCCCGGAGATCAGCCCCAGCCCCTCGGCAATTTCACCGATTCGTGCCAGACCATTGGCCGCAAAGATCGCCGGAGCATCAGCCCCCAGCAACAGCAAGCCCAGGGCGCCAGTGCCGATGGGCCCCAGGGCCAGCCAGCTGGACGCGGCCATGCTCTCGTGTGGCAACTTATGCAGCGCCATGCGCAGGATCAAAATGGTCAGGATGCTGAACGCCACCGGCACCGAAAACGCCCACAGCACATAGCTGGTAATCAACACATGGAACTGCGCGACGGTATCGCTCAGATAGGGCGCCAACAGCCCGCCACTGGCCGCCGCGACTTCAGCCGCCACCACCGGCAACAGCCAGACCGCGGTCATCTGATCGATGCTGTGGTCCTGACGGGTGAACATCAGGTAGGGAATGATCACCCCGAAGCCCAGCGCCATGGCCACATCGATCCACCACAGCACTTCGGCCACCTGCACCATGTCGCTGCCCCAACGCGGCACACCGAACACCAGAAAGCCGTTGATGATGGTCGCCAGCCCCATGGGGATGGTGCCAAAGAACATCGATACCGTGGAGTGCCCGAAAATACGCCGCGCTTCATCGAAGTACATCACCCAGCGCGCGCCATAGAGCACGGCAAACAGAATGAACAACCCGATATTGAACAGCCACAAACCTTCGGCGAAGGCGTGTATGCCAGGTATATGCACCGGTAACTGAGCCAACGCCAACGCCAAAACCCCCGTGCCCATAGTGGCGGCAAACCAGTTCGGGGTGAACTGGCGGATCACTTCACGCGGGTGCTGCAAGTGGCTAAATGGCCGAAAACCGGCTTTGGCTTTGTTTGGGCAAGTCATGGGTTCCTCCTGATCCTCATATGAGGTGGCACTAGAGTAGAACCAAATCGAATATCTATATAACGGGTAATTTCTCTAACTGTTATCTACTACGCCTATATATGGCTTTTCCGGCTCCATCCAAACCCTGCGACACCAAACCACGCTCAGACCATGGTCGACACTGACGCGCCCCGAACATCATGCGAGACTAGCTTCCCGCAGCCGGATTGCTCGGGTCTTACACGCTCAGGAGTGTCCATGTCGTTGTCCAGCGGGCTTATCGCCGCCGTCGCCCTGGCCTATATGGCCATTATGTTCGCCATTGCCTTCTATGGTGATCGACGCAGCAAACCGCTGCCGCCGCGGGTTCGCGCATGGGTCTACAGCTTGTCGCTGGCGGTGTATTGCACCAGCTGGACGTTCTTCGGCGCCGTTGGTCAGGCGGCCGAGCAACTGTGGGCATTCTTGCCGATCTACCTGGGGCCCGTGCTGCTGTTGGTGTGCGCGCCCTGGGTGCTGCAAAAAATGGTGATGATCAGCAAGCAGGAGAACATCACCTCGATTGCCGACTTTATTGCCGCCCGCTACGGCAAGTCCCAGTCGCTGGCGATTGTGGTAGCGCTGATCTGCCTGGTGGGTGTGCTGCCTTATATAGCCCTGCAGCTCAAAGGCATTGTGCTGGGAGTTAACCTGCTGATCGGCGCCGGAGCCGATGCCACCGGCACCCGCGTCGAGGACACGGCACTGATTGTGACGCTGGTGCTCGCGCTGTTCACCATCCTGTTCGGTACGCGCAACCTCGACGCCACTGAGCATCACCGGGGCATGGTGCTGGCGATTGCATTCGAGTCACTGGTCAAACTGTTCGCCTTTCTGGCCGTCGGCGCCTTTGTGACCTACGGCCTGTATGACGGTTTCGACGACCTGTTCAATCAGGCCATGCTCGCGCCACGGCTTGAGGAATACTGGAAAGAAACCGTCAACTGGCCTTCGATGGTGGTTCAGACCGGCGTGGCGATGATGGCGATCATCTGCCTGCCACGGCAGTTCCACGTCACCGTGGTTGAAAACATCGACCCCCAGGACCTGCAACTGGCCAAATGGGTGTTCCCGGCCTACCTGATTCTGGCGGGGCTGTTCGTGGTGCCGATTGCACTGGCGGGGCAAATGCTGCTGCCCAGTTCTGTATTGCCGGACTCGTTCGTGATCAGCCTGCCCCTGGCGCAAGCCCATCCGGCGCTGGCCTTGCTGGCCTTTATTGGTGGCGCATCGGCGGCCACGGGCATGGTGATCGTTGCCAGTGTTGCGCTGTCGACCATGGTCTCCAACGACATGTTGCTGCCGTGGCTGCTGCGGCACAAAAACGCCGAGCGCCCGTTCGAAGTGTTCCGCCACTGGATGCTCTCCGTGCGGCGCGTGTCGATTGTGGTGATCCTGCTGCTCGCCTACGTCAGCTACCGCCTGCTGGGCTCCACCGCCAGCCTTGCCACCATTGGCCAGATCGCCTTCGCCGCCGTTACGCAACTGGCACCCGCCATGCTCGGTGCCCTGTACTGGAAGCAAGCCAACCGCCGGGGGGTTTTCGCCGGGCTGGCTACCGGCACCTTTATCTGGTTTTACACCCTGGTTCTGCCGATCATCGCCCACAGCTTTGGCTGGCACCTGAGCCACTTCCCGGGGCTTGCGTGGCTACACAGCAACCCGTTGGGCCTGTCGATCACCCCCCTGACCCAAGGCGTGGTGCTGTCCCTTGCCGGCAACTTCACCCTGTTTGCCTGGGTCTCGGTACTGTCGCGCACCCGTGTATCTGAACACTGGCAAGCCGGACGCTTTATCGGCCAGGAGCTGAGCAGCCACCCCAGCGGTCGCTCAATGCTCTCGGTACAGATCAACGACCTGCTGGCCCTCGCGGCACGCTTTGTCGGGGAAGAACGCGCCCACCAGAGCTTTATTCGCTTCGCTTACCGCCAGGGCAAAGGCTTTAACCCCAGCCAGAATGCCAACGGCGAGTGGATCGCCCACACCGAGCGGTTACTGGCCGGGGTACTCGGCGCGTCTTCTACCCGAGCAGTGGTAAAAGCGGCCATTGAAGGCAGGGAAATGCAACTCGAAGACGTCGTACGCATCGCCGACGAAGCGTCTGAAGTATTGCAGTTCAACCGCGCATTGCTGCAAGGCGCAATCGAGAACATCACCCAGGGCATCAGCGTAGTCGATCAATCGCTCAAACTGGTGGCCTGGAATCGCCGCTATCTGGAACTGTTCGACTACCCCGAAGGACTGATCAGTGTCGGCCGCCCGATTGCCGACATCATTCGCCACAATGCAGAGCGCGGCCTGTGCGGCCCCGGGGAAGCGGAAGTGCATGTGGCCCGCCGCCTTCACTGGATGCGCCAGGGTCGGGCACACACGTCCGAGCGCTTGTTCCCCAATGGGCGAGTGATCGAACTGATCGGCAACCCCATGCCGGGCGGCGGTTTCGTGATGAGCTTCACCGACATTACCGCGTTCCGCGAGGCAGAACAGGCCCTCACCGAGGCCAACGAGGGCCTGGAGCAAAGGGTCGCCGAACGTACATTTGAACTGTCCCAGCTCAATCAGGCATTAACCGAGGCCAAAGGCGTGGCCGAAACGGCCAGCCAGTCGAAAACCCGCTTCCTGGCCGCCGTCAGCCATGACTTGATGCAGCCCATGAACGCTGCACGCCTGTTCTCGGCCGCTCTCTCCCATCAGGAAGAAGGCCTGAACGCCGAAGCGCAGAAACTGGTGCAGCATCTGGACAGTTCCTTGCGCTCGGCCGAAGACCTGATCAGCGACTTGCTGGATATTTCGCGCCTGGAAAACGGCAAAATCACCCCGGACATCAAACCTTTCGCCATTAATGATCTGTTCGAAACCCTGGGCAATGAGTTCACCGCCCAGGCCCAGGAACAGGGTCTGAACTTCAGGGTTCGCGGCAGCCGTGTGCGGGTCAACAGCGATATCAAACTGCTGCGCCGCATCTTGCAGAACTTCCTGACCAACGCCTTTCGTTACGCCAAAGGCCCGGTATTGCTGGGCGTACGTCGGCGCGGCGGCGAGTTGTGCCTTGAAGTATGGGATCGCGGGCCGGGTATCCCTGAAGACAAACTGCAGGTCATATTTGAAGAGTTCAAACGCCTCGACAGCCATCAGACCCGGGCCGAAAAAGGTCTGGGCCTGGGCCTGGCGATTGCTGACGGCCTCTGCCACGTACTCGGGCACACCTTGCAAGTGCGTTCCTGGCAAGGGTTTGGCAGTGTGTTCAGCGTCAGCGTACCCATGGCCAAGAGCCAGGCTGCACCGCAGCCAGTGGTTGCCGAACAGAACGGCCAGCCCGTGACGGGCGCCCAGGTGCTGTGTATCGATAATGAAGACAGCATTCTGATCGGTATGCAGAGCCTGCTGACCCGCTGGGGCTGCCGCGTCTGGACTGCGCGCAACCGCGAAGAATGTGCGGCATTGCTCAATGAAGGCGTACGTCCGCAACTGGTGCTGGTTGACTATCACCTGGATGACGGCGAGGTCGGCACCGAACTGATGGGCTGGCTGAGGGCGCAGTTGGGTGAACCGGTACCGGGGGTTGTGATCAGCGCTGACGGGCGCCCGGAAATGATCACCGAAGTGCATGCGGCCGGCCTGGAGTACCTGCCCAAGCCGGTGAAGCCCGCAGCACTCCGTGCACTGCTGAGCCGACATGTGCCGCTTTGATTTTCGGCTAAAAGCGCTGCTTTACTCGGCCGGGTGCGCCACGCCGTCGATGTCGGTCATGGCCCGCTCCAGCAGGTCGGCCGGCAAGCTTTTGCTGGCCCGGGCGCCCAGGAGCTTGAGCTGCTCGCTACGGCTGACAAGATTGCCCCGACCTTCAGTCAGCTTGTTACGCGCTGCTGCGTAGGCTTTATCCAGCTGTTGCAGGCGGTTACCCACTTCATCCAGATCCTGGATAAACAGCACAAACTTGTCGTAGAGCCAGCCGGCGCGCTCCGCGATTTCACGGGCATTCTGACTCTGGCGCTCCTGCTTCCAGAGGCTGTCGATCACCCGTAACGTGGCAAGCAAGGTGGTCGGGCTCACGATCACGATATTGCGATCAAAGGCCTCCTGAAACAGGTTCGGCTCGGCTTGCAATGCCGCCGAAAATGCCGCCTCGATCGGTACAAAAAGCAGCACAAAATCCAGGCTGTGCAGCCCTTCCAGACGCTTGTAGTCTTTGCCGGCAAGGCCCTTTACATGATTGCGCAGCGACAGCACATGCTGCTTGAGCGCCGCCTGCCCGATCACGTCGTCATCGGCACCGACATATTGTTGATACGCCGTCAGGCTGACCTTGGAGTCGACGACCACCTGCTTGTCACCCGGCAACATGATCAGAACGTCTGGCTGAAAACGCTCGCCATCCGGGCCCTTGAGGTTAACTTGGGTCTGGTATTCGCGGCCTTTCTCAAGCCCTGCATGCTCCAGAACCCGCTCCAGAATCAGCTCGCCCCAGTTGCCCTGGGTTTTCTGGCCTTTCAAGGCTCGGGTCAGGTTGGTCGCTTCATCACTCAGGCGCAGGTTCAACTGCTGCAGGCGCTCCAGCTCTTTACCGAGGGAAAAGCGTTCGCGGGCTTCCTGCTGATAGCTTTCTTCGACGCGCTTTTCAAACGACTGAATGCGTTCTTTGAGGGGGTCGAGCAATTGCCCCAGGCGCTCATTGCTGGTTTCGGCGAAGCGTTGCTCGCGCTCGTCAAAGATCTTGCCCGCCAGTTCGGCGAATTGTGCGCGCAATTCATCCCGTGAACCCTGCAGGTCGCTGAGGCGCTGCTGGTGACTGTCCTGCTGTTCGCGCAATTCGGCAGCCAGGGCGGATGCATGGGCGTCCAGGCGACGCAACTCGACTTCTTTCTGGTTACGCTCAAG
>JBILYW010000146.1:0-7485 GCA_044377555.1 Pseudomonas sp. | reverse complement strand
GGCACGCAAGCTGTTCGTGTTCTCGATCTTCACCATCACCGCCCTGAGCGTCATGATGTCTCTGGATTTCAAAGCGCCTGCCGAGTTGCTGCTGACTTACGCGCACTAAGAACGCCAGACCGAAAAAACCCGCCTTCGAGAGGAGCGCGGGTTAATGAGATGGTCACCCCCAACACCCTGTGAAGGCTACGCTTTCACAGGGTGTTTTGTTTTCGCAGGCCATCATCATGAGCGAATCCGCACTGATCGGTATCGATCCGGGCAAACATACTTTCCGCCTTCACGCCCAGGACAAGTCGGGCCGCGGGGTGTTTCGCAAAAAATGCTCCCGAGCGCAGATGATGCAGTTTTTCGGCAACATGCCGCGCTGCGTCGTGGTGATGGAGGCCTCGCGTCCCTCGATGCTTTTTGTTGCGCCCCAAACCGAATCCCGGCAAACCCTGTCCGTGCTGCACCGTATGCGCGAGTCGCTGGTGCACGACCGCACCAAAACGGCTAATCACTCCAATGCAGTGGCGTGAGCCTTGGCCAATAAGCTGGCGCGTATCGCCTGGGCGATAGCGGCCCACCATACGCAATACGAAACGGGGGCAGTCCATTTTAAGCGGACGCGATAGCCCTTAAATGCGCCAACGAAGCTCATCTCCCAAGTCGTTCAAAGCCCAGGTTGTTCAGGAGTGCCTGCAACCCGGCGCAATCATATCCAGTGTTGCCATCAGCGGCATCAGGGCCAAAGTAATTCGTAAGTGGCTACCGATTTACCGGAATCAAACGCCTGCAACGCTGCCCGCGTTTGTTCCGGTGTAGGTTGCGCCGAAAAGACCCGCTGAAGCCTCGACGATCGTCGAGCTGTCATTTGGCGAGCAAACCAACACGGTGAAATAGCTGTCTTCCGATCCTGAGGGCTGCGCCCGCTTTGTCCGTGGACTTGCCGTGGTTTTTTGCCCTACATACCGGTCAGATTTTACCTGCATATATCCATACGGTGAGATGATCAAATTAAAGTTCTTGGTTTCAGTCTATGAACTAAGTTAATTACTACTCTACATTAAGGTATGCATAATGATTGATCGATCTTTTAGGTTGGCCTTGGTTGCTTGTTCGCTTGCAAGCAGCGCTATGTTTGTTAGTGTTTCTGCGAGTGCTAATTCTAATTTGATAGTCAAAGAGTTTGGACTTAGTTGTAACAATGGTAATTTTTCTGGGCGTGCGCTTGGTATATATACTATAGACCCAAATACGCGTGCCATTTCGGCGCATATACAAAAGTACATAATCACAAGGCATGGGACTCAGAGCGGTGGTAATAAAGCCAATCTTAATATGGGCATGAGCCATTCGAGTAATACCACGGGTATGAGTGTTTACTCGGCGGATAACTTGAAACAGGACAACTATTGGCGTGAGGTGTCTTTGAGCAGGTATTTGCCTTACGCGCGAGGTTATCCGGTGAGTGTTGGTATTGAGTTTGTTTTTGATAAGTCCGGGGCGGATCCGAAGTGTAAGGATTCTACATTGCTTGCTCAGTAAGTTATTGATGTCTGTGCGGGCAGTGTTGATAACTGTCTGCGGATAGTGTAGTGGCTGCGCGCTCTTGTCGGTGTAAAGTCACAAGCAGGTGCGCGCGGTTTAAAAAGTAAAATTCCTCGCTGTTGTTATTTGCATCTAAAGAGATTGCTTGATGTTTAAATCATAGTGATTACGTTTTCCTGTCATGCCGTTGTCGTATTCGCGTGCCTTGCCTCTCCTTGGCTAACAATGAGTCACTGTTTTTAAAGGGTTAATGGTTGCCATGGATAATTTGATATGTATTTCCATGAAAGGTATCAGTAAAAGTTACCGTCATGGCGCAAAAACCCTTCAGGTTATAAAGCATGTCGATTTTCAGGTGGGTGTGGGAGAAACATGCGCTATTGTTGGGCCGTCTGGCTCAGGTAAAAGTACGCTTCTGAGTATTATAGGTTTGCTGGATTTTTCTGATGAGGGCGACTATCTACTGATGGGGCATTCAGTTGCACATGCTCAGAGTGATGAGCTGGCAATGCTTAGAAAGTTAGAAATAGGATTTGTTTTTCAGAATTATAATTTAATTGCCCGTTTGAGTGTTCTGGAGAATGTGGCCTTACCGCTCCGCTATAGAGGGGTTGATCGTGCGCGCGCTCTAGAACAAGCCATGCAGATGTTAGACAGGGTTGGAATGGCGGATCGTGCCAGCTTCAAACCTGCCGATTTGTCAGGGGGACAAAAGCAGCGAGTGGCGATTGCACGAGCGCTCATAGGTCAACCCTCCTTGATTCTTGCCGATGAACCGACCGGTAGCCTGGACAGTGAAACTGCCCGTGAAATACTTGAGTTATTGTTGTCGATACAAAAAGAACAACGGGTCACGTTGTTGATTGTGACCCACGACAATCAAGTTGCGCATCTGATGCAAAAAAAAATCAGGGTGCGTGGTGGCATGGTTGAGGAGATGGAAACATCCGTCCTTTGAGTACGTTAATAATGCGCCCATTGAATCAGGCTGTTGAAGATGCACTTGACAGTTTTCGCACATTGTCCAAACGTTCGGCCTTGGCGCTTCTGGGTATCGTAATAGGCAGTGCCTCCATTGTGGCGATCATAAATATCGGGCACAACGCGGGACTCGATGCCGCCTCTATATTTCAGGGCATGGGGACTGATACTTTAGTCGTGCAGTTGCCGGACAAAGAGGGGGCGCAGGAGTCGTTGCTCTCTATAGATGCCGCGAAAATCGAGGGGTTGGATCTCCCCGGGCTGCAGATAACACCGACTGTATTCGCCTCCAGCAACCTTGTGTTTAATAATCGTTCAGTCAATGCCCGCCTTGTCGGTACCGAGTCTTCTTTATTTAATGTGATCACGCTGTCGTTACTTAAGGGGCGATTCCTGCATGAGTTTGATCGTGAAGAAAACGTTGTTGTTCTCGGTCATCAAGTAGCCGTCTCGTTGAGTGAGGCAGGTTCTAGAATCCAAGTAGGTGATTGGCTTAATATCCAGAACTACTTGTTTAAGGTTGTGGGTATTTTGAAGTCGAAGACGAACTCGGTTGTCAATCCTTTTATTGTCGACGGTTCGGTCTTTATACCGTTGCATGCTATTTCCCGAGTAGAAAGCCAGACCGCGCTGCGTGATCTGATTGTCCGTGTTCCTCCCCCGCTAAATATTGAAATCGCTGCCCTGCGGTTACATGATCAGTTGGCCCGTGCTTTTGAATTTCGTTCAGTTGAAATAGTGGTTCCACAACAGATAATAGAGGGTATGAACCGCCAAAATAGAACGTTCCATTATCTGTTGATAGCACTCGGTGCTATTGCTCTAGTGGGCGGCGGTGTGGCTGTTATGAATGTTATGTATATGAACGTTTCCGAGCGACGTGTTGAAATCGGTTTGCGGATGGCTATTGGCGCTCGCCGCCAGGACATACGTAATCTGTTTCTAATCGAAGCGCTCGCGCTCAGTACGCTGGGAGCTGTGTTGGGTGCGGGCGTGGGTATAGCGCTGGCCTGGCTGTATGCCGTGATATCGGGGTGGGCATTTGAGTTGGCGATGCTGTCCATCCCGTTGGGCGTTTCAAGCACGTTACTGGTCGGCGTTTTCTTTGGGTTGAAACCTGCTATCGCGGCTTCGCGCCTTACGCCTGTAGAGGCGCTCCGTGATTATTAAGCTGGCCGTTATGACAAGCGCGGCGTGCTGTGCCGTGATCCTGTCCAGACAACTGGCGGCAGATCCGGCTCGAGTCGACGCCAGCGTGCCGCACCAGAGCGAGTTGCGCAGTGACTTGTTGAGTCAGCACTCCATCGATCTGTCCCTGGCTGAAGCTGTTTCGTTGGGCCTGCGCCGCAACTACAGCATCCGCAGCCTCAAGCTCCAGCGTTTGCGCGAGAAGTTCGATTTGCTCGTGGCGGATGACATGTTCAACCCAAAACTCAAGCTCAGTGGTACTCACCGGCTATCCAGGGGCAGCGCCGACAGCAGTCGCTCTACTGGCATTACGCCCACGGTGAGCCTGCTGGGTGAGTATGGGACCAACATCGATCTGAGCTGGAACCAGCAGCTCAATGCCACGAAAAATTCGGGTGACATGAGCAGTGATGGCCTGGGGCTGACGTTGACTCAACCGTTGCTCCGGGGGGCAGGTAAAGAGGTCACGACGGCACCCTTGCGCCTGGCCAAATTGACCGAGCAAGTCAACCAGTTGAATTTGAAGGCGAGCGTATCCAAAACCCTGTACGACATCATCGCGGCCTACCGTACGCTGATGAAATCCCAGACTCAGGTAACGCTCGCTATGGAGGCGCTTGATCGGGCCGTCTCGCTGCTCAATGTCAACAAACAGCTGATTGGTGCGGGTCGAGTAGCGGAGTTTGACGTTGTCCAGATCGAGGCGGATATCGCGACACAGGAGTTGGCGGTAGAAGAGGCGAAAAATCAGTTGGAGGCGAGTCGATTAGTGATGCTCAAGCTGTTGGCACTCGATCTGGAGACGCCTGTGCGTGCCAGCGACACCCTGCAAGTGACTCGGCTTGATATTGACCAGGCGACTGCGCTGAAAGTGGCGCAGGCCAGGCAGCCGCAATACCTGGCGACACTGTTACAGCGCGAACAGGCATCGATCAACCTGTTGGTGGCGCAAGACCGGGGGCGTTGGGATGTGTCGTTGGTGGCGGGCGTCAATCAGCAACGGGACAATCACAGCATCAATGGCTCCAATCGGACGTGGGACAGTTACACAGGTCTGAAGCTGGAGATTCCCATTGGAGATATCAGCATCCGCCAGGGCAAGGTCAATGCCCAGACTCTGGTTGAGCAGCAGCAGTTGTATCAGGAAGAGGCGCTTATCGATTTGAAGCGTCAGATCACCGATTCCGTTCGGGGCCTGAACACTCTTTGGCGTCAGCTTGAAATTTCCCAGCGGGTCATGGACCTGTCCAGACGCAAGCTGTCCATCGAGAACGACAAGTTGAATGCTGGCCGATCCAGCAACTTTCAAATCATCAGTTTTGAAGCCGACTTACGTGCGGCTGAAGATGCCAATTTGAGCTCGAAGATTTCATATCTGGATGCCAGAGCCCAGCTGGATTTGCTGCTGGGCGTAATGCTGGAGAGCTGGGAGATATCACTTGAGAGTTTTTGATCGGTCCAATGCCCTGGCGGGGCGCTGGAAGTATTTTGCAGCTTTGGGCCTGCTGCTTACCTTGGCCCTGGTTTTGTTCCTGCCGGCGGCTCCGGACGGCCCCGTTACCTGGGTGGCGGTCAGTAGTCAGAAGCTGGAGCATGAAATCGGCCTGGTCGGCAAAATCGAACCGGTTGAGACAACCATCATCACCGCTCCTTTTGAAGGTTTTGCCTTGGCCAATGAGTTGCGGCCCGGTATGCAGGTCGAACAGGGGCAGGCATTGCTGTCGCTCGATACGGCGCTGCTGGAGATCAAGGTCAGGGATGCTCTGGCCAACAAACTGAAAATGCAGCAGGCCATTGAAGTCTACAAGGCATGGGCGACGGGGCCGCAGATGATGCGAGCCAGGCAAGCGCTCAGAGTGGCCGAACTGTATGCGGGCAGTCTTGAACTTGAGCTTTCTCAGGTCGAGGAGCTGTATCAAAAAGGTATTGTTCCGCGTAACGAGCGCGATGCCTTGAAGCAGCAACATTACCTGCAGTCGCTTGAGCTGACGGCTGCCAAAAGGGAGCTCAAGAATGTGCAGGCAGCCGGCAAGGGTGAGGCCAGAACCATTGCCGATATGGAATATCAGAATGCATCCATCGCCCATCAACAGCTAAGCGCCTTGCTGGAACACAAGACGCTCCATGCTCCGTTTTCGGGTGTTGTGTTGTCCCTTGGGGCGCCGCAGTCGACAGCGGGCGAAGCGGGGGGGCTGCACCGGGGCGTTCTTTTGGCTAAAGGCCAGCAACTCATCAAGCTGGCCAACATGAAAGGTCTCAAGGTTGTTACCCAAGTGACGGAGTCGGACGTGAACAAATTTGTCCTGAACCAGGACGTAGCTATAGCCGGCGATGGCTTTTCGGGGCGGCAACTAAGTGGTTACGTCAGCGCCATCAGTCAGTTGGCCGTTCAGGATGACAATGCTGGTAGTGCTGCCAGATTTCCGATGACCATCACCGTGAATTCCCCCGAGAACGGGGACTTCAAGAACGTCCGGCTGGGCATGAGCGTGCACATGACGATCGTGACGTACCGCAATGAGCACAGCTTTATCATCCCCCACGCAGCCGTCGAACAGGCCGATGATGGCATGTTCGTGGAGCACCGTGAAAACCTCGATATGCCAGTGATGCGGCGTAAGGTCACGATCGGCCAATCCACCGCCCAAGGGGTTGAAGTCTTCGGGGTGGAGTCGGGTTTTGTCAGGGTAAAGGAGTGACGCTTTGCGCGCAGGAGCTAGCCCAGGCCGGCTTTCCAGGGCGTGTATTCGATCCTGTGGAGTGCGCTGGTCAGGCCTTTGGCGTTGGGCACGAAGCCGGGCATGGTGCTCAGGTCCAGCTGCTTGCAACGCTGGACCAGGCTGGCGAGCAAGGTGTCGTCCGGCTTGAAATCCAGGGGCCGCAGCATGTGCGGGTCGAGGCTGGCGGCGCATTCCTGCACCTGGCCTGTGCTGTCGCTCATCAACATCAGGGTGGCTACGCCGACGCTGTCGATGGGCAGCGGGGCGAGCAGTTGCCTGAACAGGAAGTCGTTTTGCGCCTTGTCCTGCAACATCGCAGTGCGTTGCTCGCGGGCCGCAGCGGAAAGCCCGGCCAGTGGATAAACCACTACCGGGGCGACGATTCTTGCCGTTTTGTTGTTTGCGTCGAACATCGACGCAGGCAGCGCGGGGAACACCGATGTCCAGCAGATAGACTCCAGTTCCTGCGCCAGTTTCGGGTTGTAGGCGGGGAGACGATCATCAATTTTTTTGCCGGGCCGGGTGCCGCACCCAATGATCCTGTTGGTGTCATCGACCTTGATCATCAGGTTGAAGCTGCCATCACGGTCGCCGGTATTGGCCAGGTCGGCTGCTCTGGCCAGGGCCCTCTTGATTGAGGTTTCAAAAGCCGCGCGTTCCCGGGTTTGCTCCTTGATCTGTGCGCTAGTGAGCGTGGGCCCGGTCGGGCTGCTGGACTGACAACCTGCCAGCAGCAGGGTGCAAAGGGCCAGTGGAATTGCGGGATTAAGCATGACGATCCTTGTACGGGGGCAGATCCGGTCGAGTTAGTGCCGATATTTTGGCGGCGTGCAGTTTATCGCAGCAGGATTGATTGTTGCATATGAGTTTTATTCGTATCTGGCTGCAAGGCAAGCGCCCGAGGCTGCCGGGCGCTTGCCTTGCAGTGCCCTCAGAAGTCGGCCTTGAGCGACATGACGAAGTTGCGCGGCTCGCCGTAGAAGTTGCCGAACCCTTCGGTGCCGACAGTGGCGTAGTAGCGTTTATCGAACAGGTTGTTGCCGTTCAGTGCCACCGACCAGGT
>JBILYW010000145.1:0-7513 GCA_044377555.1 Pseudomonas sp. | reverse complement strand
ACCACCCGTCAACAGGCCTCCAGCCTCAGCGGTGGCACCCTGGCCGTCACGGCGGGCGGCGATTTGAGCGTCAAGGGTTCCGATATCAAGGCCACCCGGGGCGATGCGACCTTGAGCGGTAAAAACGTTGAACTGTTGGCCGCCCACGACAGCACCCTCAAGGCCACCGACAAGACCGCCAGCGGTATCGGCGTCTTCTATACCGGCGGTTTGGATAATGCCGGCAGCGGCACCGAATTCAGCTACCAGAGCAGCCAGGACACCAGCAACAACACCGTTGCCAAAACCAGCAACGTGTCAGCGGCAGGCAAGCTGACTCTCAACGCCGGCAACACCCTGACCACCCAGGGCGCACAGGTCACGGCCGGTTCCGTGCTCCAGGTGAACGCGTCCCAGGTCGACAACCAGGCGGCCCATAACAGCGACATCAGTACCCACAAAGAGAACGGCTGGACCGCCAACGCCGGGGTCAATATCGAGTACAAAGGCATCACCCGGCCAGCCGAAAAGGCCGTCGAGGGGGTGGCCCAGACCAAGTTTCATCAGCCTGGGGTACTGGACGCGTTGGAACTGCCCAATCTCGGGCTCGACGTGGAAGTGGGTCACACCAACATGACCCGGACACAGCAGGACAGCACAGCGGTGGTCAGCCAGTTCAGTGGCGGTTCGGTGCAGGCCAATGTGGTCGGTAATCTGAAGGATGAGGGCAGCCAATACCAGGCCACTGATGGCGCACTGAAAATCACCGCCGGCAGTCACGTTGCCACGGCGGCGGCCAATACCCGCAGCAGTAGCGAGCAAGGTCTGGACGCCAAGGTGGGCGGGCGGGTCTACACCACCACTGGCGCAGACGTGAACGCGCGGGGCAGCGGCACAGGCGGCAGTCGCGATGTGCAGGAAGCCTCCAGCACGGCGGTGGTTGGCAGCTACGCCGGGACTCAGGGGCTCAGCCTCGACGCCAAGGGCGATGCCCGCTATGAAGGCAGCCACTTCAATGGCGCCGAGGCCGGGGTCAACCTCAAGGCTGGCGGCGAGCTGGCGTTGAACCAGGCCAACGACACCAAGAGCCAAACCAGCAACACCCTGCGCGGCACCGGCTTGCTGACCGTTGGCACCCTCCCGGGCGCTAGCGGCACTAATGGCAACCTCGCGACCCGCCTGCAACTGGACCACAAGCGCCTGGCCACCCAGGACAGCCAGGCCCATGTCGCGAGCATCGAGAGTGACGGTCCGGTCCAGCTCACCAGCGGCGCCAACCTGATCTTGCAAGGCACCCAAATCGGCAGCAGTACCGCCCAAACCGGTGATATCAGCCTCAACGCCGGCGGCAAGCTGGACCTGCAAGCGGCGACCAACACCCACGCCAGCGACGGCAGCAACCTGGGCGGCGGCCTGAGCCTCGGTGGCACCAAGACCAGCACCGCTGAAAGCAGCGGCAGTACTGCCAGCCTGAGTGCCAACTTCAACATCGGCAAGGTTGTTGAAAAGGACCAGAGCGTGACCGTTGGCCAATTGCACAGCAACGGCAAGGTATCCCTCGCCAGTGGCGCCAAAGCGGCCGATGCCATCCACCTGCAAGGTACTCAGCTCAGGGCTGCCAGTGTCAGCCTCGATGCGCACAAAGGCGGCATCCTGCAAGAGTCCGCGCAATCGACCAAGGCCCATGACAGCTGGGGCGTAACCCTGGGCGCCGGCGGCACCGGTGGCAAAACTACCTTGGCCAACGGCGGTGATCCCGGCTCCCCCGAGACCCAGCGCGGCATCAATTTGCGGGCGAAAGTCGACGTCGATTACCAACAAGGCACCACCCAGCACGACAGCCTGATCAAGGCCGACAATCTGCTCATCAATAGTGCCGCCGGTACCCGTCTGGCTGGTGCCCGGATTGAAGCGGATCAGGTGAGCGGCAAAGTTGGCGGGGACCTGGTGGTCGAGAGCCGCAATGACCAGGTAAATAGTACCCAGGTCAACGTCGATGCCAGGCTGGATGTCGAAAAACGCCAGCCCGGCGTGGTCGATAAACTGGCCACCGCTGCGGGCCCGCTCAAAGGCGATGCACAAAACAAGGCCCATGGCGCATTCGACAAACACCGCGAAAAACTGGAGCGGGTGGTCGATAAGGGCATCGGGTCCCTGGCCTCATCCAAGGGCGGCACTGGCGACAGCGATAAAAACATCAGCGGCAAATCTGTGGCCAATTCCACGGAAAACGCGTTGTTCGGCGACAAGAGCGGCAAAACGTCCTATACCCCGACCGTGAAACTGGAGTTCAGCCATACCGTCAAGAACAGCGCCACCCAGGTGTCAGGCATCAGTGGCAGCCGCGGCGTCAACCTTCAGGTAGGTGGCGATACTCGCCT
Source organism: Pseudomonas sp. (assembly GCA_044377555.1). Classification (GTDB taxonomy): domain Bacteria; phylum Pseudomonadota; class Gammaproteobacteria; order Pseudomonadales; family Pseudomonadaceae; genus Aquipseudomonas. Next base: position 5,153 of record JBILYW010000145.1, on the reverse strand, counting down.
GGTCGGCGCGCGGATCAGCGCCAGCGACGGCAAGGTCGAGCTCGGCGGATCGACCGTTACGGCTACCACCCTGGCGGGCAGCGACTACCGTGCGAATGTCGGGCTGAACTTCACGACGTCGCCGGTTGAGACGGTTCTGGGCACCAAGGATGCGCTGACCAGGAAAAAGGACGAAACCAGCGGTGAGGATAAAACCATCAACCTGGGGCCGTTGCGGGTGTCCGGGCACAGCAGTAGTCAGGAGCTGCAGGCAGGGATTGATCAAAAAGTGAACTAGGCCTGTGCCTTTCGCACTGTGTAAGTTGAGCTTGCACAGCGCGAAAGTTTTCAATAATTACGGTTAAAAAGTTCCAGTAGCCGTATTTGAACGACTCCCGGCTCGCTGTAACCAATACCCCTGGCAGCTGCCGAGGAACGAGGGCTGCGTCCGGCGGCGAAACCGTCGTAAAACCAGGCGGCGCAGTGTTTCAGTGACAGCGCGCATTCAGGTTTACGATCGCTTCACAATCGGCCGCAGCCCCAGCGGCTAAGAGGTCCGTGCATCAAGAACCGATATAGCTGGTTTTGACCACCGTGTAGAACTCCTGCGCGTAACGGCCCTGCTCGCGGGAGCCATAGGAGGAGCCTTTACGCCCGCCGAATGGCACGTGGTAGTCGACGCCTGCGGTAGGCAGGTTGACCATCACCATCCCGGCCTGGGAGTGGCGCTTGAAGTGATTGGCGTATTTGAGCGATGTGGTGGCGATACCGGCCGACAGCCCGAATTCGGTGTCATTGGCCATGGCCAGAGCCGCTTCGTAGTCTGCAACCTTGATGATATTGGCCACCGGGCCGAAGACTTCTTCGCGGCTGATGCGCATGTTGGCGGTGCTGTCGGCAAACAGTGCGGGGGCGAGGAAATAACCCTCGGTATCGCACGTCACCAGGTTGCCGCCGGTTACCAGTCGTGCGCCTTCGTTGCGGGCAATGTCGATGTAGCCCAGGTCCTGGTCGAGTTGCGCGCGGGACACGACCGGGCCGATGTCGATCCCCGCCTGCAAGGCATGGCCCACCTTGATCGAACGCATGCGCTCGGCCATGGCTTCGACGAACTTGTCGTGGATCCCCGCCGTGACAATCAGGCGGCTTGAAGCCGTGCAACGCTGGCCTGTGGAGTAGAACGCGCTCTGTACTGCCAGCTCGACCGCTTGCTTGAGATCGGCGTCGTCGAGAATCACCTGCGGGTTTTTGCCGCCCATTTCCAGTTGGACCTTGGCCTGGCGTGACACGCAGTTGATCGCGATCTGGCGTCCAACACCTACCGAACCGGTAAAGCTGACCCCGTCCACTTTCGGGCTATTGACGATGGCTTCACCGACCACACGGCCACTGCCCATCACCAGGTTGAACACGCCCGCGGGGAAACCGGCGCGGGAGATGATTTCGGCCAGAGCCCAGGCGCAGCCCGGTACCAGATCGGCAGGCTTGAAGACCACGCAGTTGCCATAGGCCAGGGCCGGGGCAATCTTCCAGGCCGGGATGGCAATGGGGAAGTTCCAGGGGGTGATCAGACCCACCACACCCAGGGCTTCACGGGTGACTTCTACGTGTACGCCCGGGCGCACCGAGGGCAGGTAATCACCCGACAGGCGCAGGCATTCACCGGCGAAAAACTTGAAGATATTACCGGCACGGCTCACTTCACCGATCGCTTCAGGCAGGGTCTTGCCTTCTTCGCGTGCCAGCAGGGTGCCCAGTTCTTCCTTGCGGGCGAGGATTTCGCTGCCGACCTTGTCCAGCGCGTCGCAACGGGCCTGAATGCCAGAAGTCGACCAGGCCGGGAACGCTGCCCGGGCCGCATCAATCGCAGCCTGGACCTGAGCGACATCCGCCTGGGCATATTCACCGATCACATCGGACAGGTCCGAGGGGTTGATGTTGGCGCTGTAACCTGTGGCTGCGACCCACTCGCCACCAATGAAATTGTTGTAGCGCTTTGAATCAGTCATGAGAGTGCTCCACATACGGGTTCGCCAAGGCTCGTGTCGACAATGTCGAGTTCCTTGGCACGCATGGAAATCGCCATGCTGGGGGAGTAGGAGATCTGTTTGACGCGTTGACTTTCGAAACCCATGGAAATACCCGCCTTCTGTGGAGGTTCGTAGAGAATCACTAAGCGTTTTATCGTAGTTGTACGACGTAGTATGACTTAAATAAAAAGCGTGCGCAATTGAGCGGACCTGCCGAAACCGACGCGATTTTCCAGTCAGCGCGCCCTGTCGGTAACGATCTTCGCGAGCAGGTCCGCCCCCCACAATTGAGGTTATTCAGGGGCGTTTTTCGGTGTGGTCCTGGTCCGGGCAAGAGCCTGCACGGTCTGGTTCAAGGACATCAACATCGGTTGAACACACGCCAGCAACACCGTACCGGCTTCAGTGAGCGTTACTTGCGTGCCGCGTCGCTCAAAGAGTTCAAGGCCCAGGCTGTTCTCCAGGTTGCGCACTTGTTTGCTGACGGCACTTTGCGTGACCGCCAGCACGTGGCTCGCCTTGGTAAAGCTTTTTTGGCGAGCCACGGCTTCAAAAAACCAGAGCGTATGCAGTGGCACCAGCGATGGGTTTGGCAATGCAGTGCCTTTATTCAGTCCATTCATAGCCGTTACTTGCTGACCTTGATCCCTTTGAAGCACAACAGCAGCAACAGGCCTGCGAGCAATTCAAAGGCGGCGACCAGATACAGGCCTGCGGCCAGGCTGCCAGTCAGGGTTTTCAGCCAGCCGATCATGTACGGAGCCACAAATCCGGCGAGGTTGCCGATGCAGTTGATCAGGGCAATACCGCCCGCTGCGGCGGTGCCCGCCAGAAATGCGCCGGGGATCGACCAGAACACGGGGAAGGCGGCGAGGATGCCCATGGCCGCAACCGTCAGGGCGATCAGTGCCATCACGGCGTTGCCGATGAACAGACCGGTGCAGATCAGCCCCAGGCCGGCGATCAGGGCCGCCATCGCGCAGTGAAGTCGGCGCTCGGCCGTCTTGTCAGAATGAAAGCCGTTCCACAGCATGGCCGCAGTGCCCAGGATGAAAGGGATTGAGGCGAGCAGGCCGATGTTCATGGTGTCCGTGACGCCCAGCGACTGGATGACGGACGGGGTCCAGAACGCAATGGTCGCGTTGCCACTGACCAGGCAAAAGTACACCAGCGCGCATAGCCACAGCTTGGGGTAACGAATCAGCGAGCGCAGGTCGCTGTGTTTGCCCGGCAACTTGTCCTCGCGGGCAATCGTGTCGCTGACCATCTTGCGCTGCTCGGGGCTCAGCCACTTGGCATTGACCGGTTTTTCCGGGAGGTAACGCAACACCAGGAAGCCAGCGATCACGGAGGGGATGCCTTCAAGGATAAACAGCCATTGCCAGTTGGCCAGGCTGCCGACCCCCACCATGCGGCTCATGATGAACCCGGCCAGAGGGCCGCCGACCACGCCGGCAATGGCGAAGGACGTCATGAACATGCCGTTGATCTTTGCCCGCTGCGCTGCCGGGAACCAATAGGTGAGATACAGCACCACGCCCGGGAAGAATCCTGCTTCAAAGGCCCCCAGCAAAAACCGCAGCACGTAGAACGACCAGGCGCTTTCGACGTAAGCCATGGCGATGGACGTCAGGCCCCACATGATAGTGATGCGCGCCAGGGTGCGGCGGGCGCCGATTTTCTCCAGGAGCAAATTGCTGGGCACTTCGAAGAAGAAGTAACCGATAAAGAATATGCCGGCCCCCAGACCGTAAACGGCTTCGCTGAAGCCCAGGTCCTGGAGCATCGACAGTTTGGCGAAGCCCACGTTGACCCGGTCGATCCAGGCCAGAACGAAGAGAAACACCAGAAACGGCAGCAGCCGCCACGCGATCTTGCGATAGACCATAGCTACTTCGTCTGCTGCCGGTGCGTGGTCCAGCGCAATGGTTGAACTTGGGTTACTCGGGTTCATAAGTTTTCTCGTCAATTCGTTGCGCAACAGGGCGCGCAAGCCGATTGGCAGGCGAGTGGGGGCGCACGATGGGCCGCCGTGTCATTTTTTTGCGGGTTCAGTCAGGTCAAACAGGGCAGGTCAGACCTGCCCTCAGGTCAGCGGCAGAGCATCACGTGTGTTCTCGCAGCAGAGCCTCGATAGCCCGGGACACTTGCAGCACGCGGGCGTCCTGCCCATGCAGGCCTGCAATCGACAGCCCGACCGGCAACTCGTCGCCGCGCTGGCAAGGCAGGCTCAGGGCGCAGCCGTCGAGAAAGTTGATGACGCTGGTATTGCGCAACACCAGGCCATTGGTGGCGAAGAACGCCGCGTCCTCCGCGAGGTCTGCCAGCTTGGGCGCAACCACCGCAACACTGGGCAGCAGCCAGGCATCTGCGTCACCCAGACGCTCACGCGCCACGCTGATCAGGCGTTGGCGTTCGTATTTCACGTCCAGATAGTCGGCTGCACTGATGGCCGCGCCGCGCCGAATGCGTTGGGCTACGCGCGCGTCATAGCGGTGGCTGTCATCGCCCTCAAGCCACTGCCGATGGCCATGCCAGGCTTCTGCAGCCGTCAGCCCGCCTGCCGCGTTGATACGCGACAGCTCGTGCAGTTCCGGGAAATCGAACCAGCGTATGCAGGCACCGGCCTTGGCGAGCAGGTCCAGAGAGCGTTCGAAGGCCGCTGTCACATCGGCATCGAGCTGTTCGAGGACCAGGTCCCGGGTGACGGCCAGGCGCAGCCCGGCCAGTGGTGCCGCACGGGTGTCGAGATGCTCGGCGCTGAGGATCTGGTCGAGCAGGATGCAGTCGGCGACGCTGCGTGTCAGTGCGCCGACCGAATCCAGGCTGGCGGCCAGCGGGAAGGAGCCAGCCATGGGGACGCGGCTGGCGCTGGGCTTGAAACCGGTCAGGTTGCAAAATGCGGCCGGGATGCGGATCGAGCCGCCGGTGTCGGTACCCAGCCCGGCAACGGCCATGCCCAGCGCCACGCTCACGGCCGCGCCGGAACTGGAGCCGCCCGCGATACGGTCAGGCGAACAGGGCGTCAGAGGCGTGCCGAAGTGAGGGTTCAGGCCCAGCCCGGAAAAGGCAAACTCGCTCATGTTGGTTCGGCCCAGCAAGATCGCGCCGGCCGCCCTGAGGCGCTCCACCACCAGCGCATCG
>JBILYW010000144.1:0-7520 GCA_044377555.1 Pseudomonas sp. | reverse complement strand
ACCACACTGCTTATCCCGGCCGAACACCCGGAGCGCGCGCTGTATGTACTGGAAGGGGAAGCGCAGCTGGAAAATCAGGCACTTGAGCCGCGTAGCCTGGTGGTGTTGCCCGCAGGCGAGGCAATGACGCTGTATGCCGCAAGTGACTGCCACCTGGTATTGATCGGCGGCGCAGCGCTCGATGGCCCGCGCCGCATGAACTGGAACTTCGTCGCCAGTGATCAGGGCCTGATCGAGCAGGCGAGAACCCGCTGGGCCGCAGGCGACTGGCCAACCGTCCCCGGAGAAGTCGGCCGCATCGAACTGCCCTGAAACCCGACAGGCCTGGACCTTACAACGTCATTGCCGCTACCCAGCCAAAAGCCAGCAGCGGCAAGTTGTAATGCAGGAAAGTGGGCACCACGGTATCCCAGATATGGTGATGCTGACCGTCCACATTCAAACCGGAAGTCGGGCCCAGCGTGGAGTCCGACGCCGGGGAGCCGGCATCACCCAAGGCACCCGCCGTACCGACGATGCAAACAATGGCCATCGGGCTGAACCCCAACTGTACGCACAGCGGCACAAAAATGGCCGCCAGAATCGGCACTGTCGAAAATGACGAACCGATGCCCATGGTCACCAGCAGCCCGACCAGCAACATCAGCAGCGCACCCACGCCCTTGCTGTGGTTGATCCAGCCGGCAGATGCCTCAACCAGAGATTTGACCTCACCGGTGGCTTTCAACACTTCTGCAAAACCCGAGGCTGCGATCATGATGAAACCAATCATGGCCATCATTTTCATGCCTTCGGTAAACAGATCGTCAGTCTCGCGCCAACGCACAATTCCGGACGCCGAAAATATCAAGAAGCCCGACAACGCACCAATGATCATGGAGCCCAGCCACAGCTGAATAATAAACGCGCAGGCAATGGCCACACCGGCCACCAGCAGTGTGCGCGGGTTGTAGCTGACGGCAACTTGCTCGACCTGTTCGATTTTTTCCAGGTCATATTCGCGTTTTTTGCGATAACTGATAAATACAGCCACCAACAAGCCAACCAGCATCCCCAGCGCAGGGATTGCCATGGCATGGGTGACATTGACCTGGCTGATATCCACGCCACTCTTGCTGACGTTGGCGAGCAGAATCTGATTGAGGAAGATATTGCCAAAGCCCACCGGCAAGAACATGTACGGCGTAATCAAACCAAACGTCATGACACAGGCGATCAGGCGCCGGTCAATTTTCAGCTTGGTCAGCACATACAGCAGGGGCGGAACCAATAAAGGAATAAAGGCGATGTGGATCGGCAAAATGTTCTGCGAACTGATAGCAACCACCAGCAGCAGACCGATCAATAGCCACTTGATGCGATTACCGCCGACTGCCTGTTGCCGGTTGACCAAAAGCAACGCTTTGTCGGCCAGTGCGTGGGCCATGCCTGACTTGGCGATCGCCACTGCAAAGGCACCCAACATGGCATAGGACAACGCCACCTGTGCGCCACCACCCAGACCGCCATTGAACGCCTCGAGCGTTGCCTCGATGCTCAGCCCGCCAACGAGGCCGCCAACCACGGCACCCACGATCAGTGCGATTACCACGTGCACACGGGACAGACTGAGCACCAGCATGATGCCAACCGCGGCAATTACTGCATTCATCATTACAACCTCATAGCGCGCACCACGATAGAACACCGTAAAGCGGAAAATTCCGGGCAAAAGACGACCGTTCCAATCGCCGAATCTGGAAGGGTGGACTTATTTGGGGGCACACACTTTGCAGCACCATCGGCGCCTTGTCAAAGCGCATGCCATAGCCCCCAGCCCAATCGGCCGGAACAGCCCTTAACCCTAGTAATCAAAGGGCTAAATCGGATTTTTCAAGCGTGTGTAAAACACTAAAAGACCGGCGTTACGCATAAAGAAATGTCCCGGGCGGCCGCTAACAGTCAAAGCCTCTTTTTAGGACGTCACCATGTCGCTCAGACAGCTTTCCATCCAATGGAAAATCACCCTCCTCGCCGGACTCTGCCTGCTGGGTGTTGTGACCCTGCTGGTAGGGCTTTCCCTCTATCGCATGGATCGCACTGCCGATCTGGTAGAAGCATCAAGCACACAGATGCTGAATGAAGCCGCACAAGCCCGCATTGAGGCTCAGGGTGAAGCCCAGGCACTGGCTATCAGCCGTCAGTTCATGGATGCCTATCAATACGGCAACGGATTCGCACGCCAGGTCCTGTTCTTGCGTGAGCAATCCGAAAAACGCTTTCTGGATGCCTTCGACCTGCGTGAAGACCTGACCCGTCAGGTCAAAGCCGCCTTGCAGGCCAATCCGGACTTGCTGGGCCTGTCCCTGGTATTTGAAGCCAACGCACTCGATGGCAAGGACCAGTTATTCGACCATCAAAAAGAGCTTGGCAGCAATGACAAGGGCCGCTTCGCCCTTTACTGGTCGCAGCCGACACCGGGCAAGCTGACCTCGATGGCATTGCCCGAGTCCGACATGGCCGACACCAGCACCGGGCCCAGCGGCCAGGCCAATAACATGTGGTTCACCTGCCCGCGCACAACGCAAAAACCCTGCATTATCGAACCTTATTTTTATCAGATCGACGGGCAAAGCGTGTTGCTGACCAGCATCGTTTTCCCACTGATGGTTGATGGCAAAGTCATCGCGTCACTGTCGGTTGATATCAACCTCAACAGCTTGCAGGCCATCAGCCTGCAAGCCAGCCAGAAACTGTACGACGGGCAGACCCGCGTAGGCATTGTGAGCTCTGCGGGCGTATTGGCGGGCTTCAGCGCTGATGCCAGCAAACTTGGTCAACACCTTGATCAAGTAGATGCCAATGACGGTGCCCAACTGATTCAAATGACGGCCACTGGCGGTCAGGCCCAAAGTATTCGCGGGCAACAGCGCTTGAAAGTTCTGACCCCCTTCCTGCCGATCCCCGGCAGCAAGCCTTGGGGCGTGCTGCTGGATGTGCCTGAAAAGGTCCTGATCGGACCGGCCCAGACGCTGCAGGCAGAGCTGGACCAAGGCAATAAAACCGGGGCCCTGATCGAACTGGCCTGGGGCTCCCTCGCTGCCATTATCGGGCTGCTGCTGGTGTGGCTGATGGCCCGGAGCGTCACGCGCCCAATCCTGAGCGTGGCCAACATGCTCGAAGATATAGCCAGCGGTGAAGGCGATCTGACCCGGCGCCTGGCCTACGATAAAAAAGACGAATTGGGCCAACTGGCCAGTTGGTTCAACCGGTTCCTCGACAAGCTGCAACCCACCATCGCCGAGGTCAAACGCTCGGTGCAGGATGCCCGCAGCACGGCTGACCAGTCAGCCGCCATTGCCACCCAGACCAGTGCCGGCATGGAACAACAGTACCGCCAGGTCGACCAGGCGGCCACGGCCTCCCACGAGATGAGCGCCACGGCGCAAGATGTCGCCCGCAGTGCGGCGCAGGCGGCCCAGGCCGCCCGAGATGCCGATCAGGCCACACGCCAGGGGCTCACCATTATTGACCGCACCACCACCAGCATCGATCATCTGGCCGCCGACATGAGCGAGGCCATGGCTCAGGTTGAAGGGCTGGCTGCCAATAGCGAGAAGATTGGTTCGGTACTGGAAGTGATTCGTGCCATTGCCGAACAGACCAACTTGCTCGCCCTGAACGCTGCGATCGAAGCGGCACGAGCAGGCGAAGCCGGGCGCGGTTTTGCGGTGGTGGCTGACGAGGTACGCAACCTGGCGCGCCGGACCCAGGAGTCCGTCGAGGAAACCCGCCAGGTAATCGAACAACTGCAAGCCGGCACTCAAGAAGTGGTGAGTTCCATGAACAACAGCCATCGCCAGGCCCAGGGCAGTGTCGAGCAGGTAGGGCAAGCAGTCACAGCCTTGCAGCAAATCGGCAATGCCGTGACTGTCATTACTGACATGAACCTGCAGATTGCCAGCGCCGCGGAAGAACAGAGCGCGGTGGCGGAAGAAATCAACAACAACATTGCCACTATTCGCGATGTAACAGAATCATTGTCCGAACAGGCCAATGAATCTGCGCGGGTCAGCCAGTCACTCAACTCGCTGGCAAACCAACAGCAAACACTGATGGATCAGTTTCGCGTCTGACGTATGGCGTCAAAGGCGACGACAGGCTTTACGCCGTCGTCGCCTTTGACGTACGCCCCGGAAGGTTGATCCTTACCAACAACCCGCCCAATACACCCGATTCAAGTTCCATCTGCCCTCCCCAGACATCAACGATGTCTCGCACTATACCCAAGCCAAGGCCATGGCCACTGGTTTGCTCGTCCAGCCGCGCACCCCGACTGATCACCTGATCGCGCTCAGCCTCAGGGATGCCCGGCCCATCATCCTGTACCTCAATCACGAACCCGCCGGCTGTTTGGGCAACATACAACTCGACACGGGAATCGGCCCATTTGCAGGCGTTATCCAGGAGATTGCCGAGCAATTCGAGCATATCCTCACGATCCCAGGGCAGATGCAGCCCGGGAGGTGTATTGAGCACCAGGTCCAGGTGCTCACCGTGAATCATGCCAAGGGTCGCCAGTAGCCCTGGCAACTCAGCATCTGCATCAAACTGGGCGCCTGGCAAGGCATCACCGGCCAGGCGAGCACGATTGAGCTCTCGCCCCATGCGTTGCTGTATCTGCTCCAACTGTTCCCTGAGTGTGGTCTGGATCTGAGGGTGAGCAGCAAGCTGTGGATCATTGGCCAGGCTGATCAGCACAGCCAACGGCGTTTTTAATGCATGCCCCAGGTTACCCAGCGCATTGCGCGAGCGTTTGAGGTTGTCTTCGGTATGGGCCAGCAAATGGTTTATCTGCGTGACCAAAGGCTCAAGCTCAAGCGGCACCTGTGCATCAAGCTGCGAGCGCTGCCCCGATTGCAACTGGGCAATCTGTTTGCGTGCCGTTTCCAGCGGCAGCAGAGCCCGTCGGACAGTGACTCGCTGCAGGAGTAAAATAACGACCAGGGCAAAAATGCCAATGCCCAATCCGATCTGCCGAACCTGCTTGAAGCTTTCACTTATAGGGGTGTAGTCCTGAGCCACACTGATGGAAATCGCTTGGCCAAAGCGCTGGTAGTCACTGCGCAAGACCAACAACATCTGACCTTCGGGACCTGGCTGCAAGATGCTGCCCAGCCCGGGCTGGCTGGGTCGCGCTAATTGGGCGTCCCACAAGGAACGTGAGCGCCAGTGAGTATCGCCAAATTCGATGCTGAAATAGTGCCCGGAAAAAGGTCGCTGGTAAGCAGGCGAGAGCCGTCGTTCATCCAGCTGCAAGCCCTGGGGACCACGGTTCAATGCTATGAGCAGGTTCTCGCTGTCGTTTTGCAGGCCTGATTCCAGGTAACGCTGAAGGCCGTTTTCGAATAGCCAGAGACTGACCTGCCCTACGACAAGGCCTGCAATCAACAGAACACTGACCAGACCCAGGCTCAAGCGCCTCTGTATGGATTTCACTGACTGCTCGCGCCGAAAATATAACCTTGGCCACGTCGGGTTTCGATTACCTCGCGCCCAAGTTTGCGACGTAGATGATTCACATGGACCTCCAGCACATTGGAGTCCCGCTCGGTCTCACCGTCATAGAGATGCTCAGCCAAATGGCTTTTTGAAAGAATCTGCTGCGGATGCAACATGAAATATCGCAAAAGGCGAAACTCGGCCGCAGTCAGCTGTACCTGCGCGCCATCATTGACCACACATTGACGGGCCTCATCCAGTTGCAGCCCCGCAGACTTCAGTAAAGGCTGATTCGCTTGGCCGTGAGCGCGGCGCAACAGCGCCTGCACCCGCAACTGTAATTCCTCGGGATGAAACGGCTTGGTCACATAATCATCAGCACCGGCTTTAAGGCCCTCAATCCGTTCAGACCAGGAACCACGAGCCGTCAGAATCAGTACGGGCGTAGTCAGCCCTTGAACGCGCCATTGTTTGAGCACATCAAGACCGGGTAACCCGGGCAAGCCCAGATCAAGAATAATCAGGTCATACGGTTCACTTTGCCCCTGGTACAGGGCATCACGGCCATCGGCCAACCAATCAACCGCATAACCCAGACGGGCTAAACCAGCCATCAGTTCGTCGGCCAAGGGCACATGATCTTCTACCAACAGCAACCGCATTAATCATCCACCTCATCTTTGAGCAATTGGCCATTACTGGCATTCAGCTTGATTTCGCGCACTACGCCATCGGGCGTAAGCAGCTCAACTTCATAGACATAAACATCGTCATCCTCCTCCAGCTCTACTTCCAGCAGCTTTGCGCCCGGATGGCGCGCGAGGGCTGTTTGCAGCAGTTGCTCCAGAGGCTGGATAAGACCTTGCTCACGCAGACGCAGTGCCTCGTCTTGCCCCAAGTCCCGCGCAATAGCCAAAGAACAGAAAGCAGAAAGCATCAGCACGAAAAATCCGCCAACTCGTACGTTCACTGTCATCACTTGCCTCAAAGGCCTCCGTTCAATGTCATTCTTGCCAGATCAAAGGCTTGAACCATAGCGCTACTGCCTTAATTGAAACTGAATTGTCCGCGCCCTCCCCGATTGCGCAGTGATCGTGGGGAGCTATGCACCTGCACTGGGCGTTAACTGCTAAACTGCGGGCCTGTATTCATCGCCCAGGCGATAGTCACCTCTTCAAGAGCTATAAACACTGTGGAAATTTTCAAAGAGTTTACCTTCGAATCTGCGCATCGCCTGCCTTATGTTCCTGAGGGTCATAAATGCGGCCGTTTACATGGACACTCCTTCAAAGTGGCGATCCATTTGAGCGGCGACATCGATCCTGCAACAGGCTGGATCCGGGACTTTTCGGAAATCAAAGCGATTTTCAAACCACTTTATGAACGCCTTGATCACAATTACCTGAACGATATCCCGGGCCTGGAAAATCCAACCAGCGAAGTGCTGGCCAAGTGGATCTGGCAACAGCTCAAGCCTTTGCTTCCAGAACTGTCCGCGATCCGAATTCATGAAACCTGCACCAGTGGATGTATCTACTACGGTGACTGAGTCGCATGCTAAAAAACCACCTTTCGAGGTGGTTTTTTTTGCTTTCTAAAAAGCGATGCTGCAAGCCAGTTATATGATGGAACAGTGGTGATAGGTCGAAGACGTTCAGCTTGTCGCTGCAACTTTTCTCAGCACAAAAACAAACCCCCTGTCTGCGTTAGCAGACAGGGGGTTTGGAATTTAATCTTGACGATGACCTACTCTCACATGGGGAAACCCCACACTACCATCGGCGATGCATCGTTTCACTACTGAGTTCGGGATGGGATCAGGTGGTTCCAATGCTCTATGGTCGTCAAGAAATTCGGTAGCCAGGTCGTTTACCTTTCGGTTCACGCTCCAGCGAATGGGTATGTAATAGTCAGGTGTTTTGTGAGTCGCAAACTTTCGGTTTGTATCGTCTTCACACACCGCAACTTGCTTCTAAGCAAATTGCTTGGGTGTTATATGGTCAAGCCTCACGGGCAATTAGTATTGGTTAGCTCAACGC
>JBILYW010000143.1:0-7545 GCA_044377555.1 Pseudomonas sp. | reverse complement strand
GGAGAAAATCACATCCTGCTTGCGCGAACGGGCCATATTTTCTATGCCCATCTGTTCGGCCAATTCGAGCAGTTCGGTAATCGGCTTTTGCTTGAGTTCAGTCAGGTTCATATAGGAATGACGTAATCATTTATGGAGGGGGAAATTAAGCTTTTGGCTTAATGAGGCCGCGCCGCAGAGAAGGCGACAGGATCGCGTACTAATTCGATAAGGAGTGCGTCGGCGACGGCTTGCAGGGGGCAGTGGAGAAACCAGTGCGGGGCCGAATGTACCACTTGAGTTTCATAGCGTCTAGTCCTTGAGCCATGAAAAAGCCCCGCATTTAGCGGGGCTTTTATCGACGCTTAGATATTGGCGTCGAGGAATGCAGCCAACTGCGACTTCGACAGCGCACCGACTTTGGTGGCTTCGACGTTGCCGTTCTTGAACAGCATCAGCGTAGGAATACCACGAACGCCGTGTTTGGCCGGGGTTTCCTGGTTTTCATCAATGTTCAGCTTGGCAACAGTCAGCTTGCCTTTGTAAGTCTCTGCGATCTCGTCCAGAACCGGCGCGATCATTTTGCAAGGGCCACACCATTCAGCCCAGTAGTCGACCAGTACAGCGCCTTCAGCCTTGAGAACATCGGCCTCAAAGCTAGCGTCGGTGACGTGTTTAATAAGATCGCTGCTCATGGAAGTCTCCGTGGTTGTAAGCAAAAACGTAGCACATCATAGCCGTCATCACCGCGTTCAGGAAGCTGAGGGATGATTGACTCTCACTATAGTGGTGCATGAGTGCGGATATCGCTCCGCTCTTTTATGTAAACCCCTCGGCATAACCCGCTCAATTACGGTGCGCCAATAACAACTCCCGCGCACCATTGAAGTTCATTCGACCAGCCGCATGCACCCGCCCCTAACCTGCGCCCTCGCAAAACCGCTGTTGGCATGGCCTGTGCTCTGTTCAAGCCCAGACATCACCGCCCGCCCGTTTTCGGAGAGTTGCCATGACCCCGCGTTACAGCGCCCTGATTTGCACCTTGTTTGCCAGCCTGATGCTGAGCCACGCACCGGCTAACGCCAATGACCTCGATGACGTGATAGCGCGCGGCACGCTCAAGGTCGCGGTGCCCCAGGACTTCCCGCCCTTCGGCTCGGTCGGCCCGGACATGAAGCCACGCGGGCTGGATATCGACACCGCCAGGCTGCTGGCCGACCAGCTCAAGGTCAAGCTTGAGCTGACGCCGGTCAACAGCACCAACCGCGTGCCTTATCTGACCACCGGTAAAGTCGACGTAGTGATTTCCAGCCTCGGCAAAAACCCGGACCGCGAAAAGGTCATCGATTTTTCCAGCGCTTACGCGCCGTTCTACCTGGGTGTGTTTGGCCCGCCGGACGCCCGGATCAAGACGCTGGACGACCTCAAGGGCAAAACCGTCAGCGTCACCCGCGGCGCTATCGAAGACATCGAGCTGACCAGCGTGGCCCCGGCCGGCGTCACCATCAAACGCTTCGAAGACAACAATTCAACCATCGCCGCATACCTGGCAGGCCAGGTGGATTTGATCGCCAGCGGCAACGTGGTGATGGTCACCATCAGCGAGCGCAACCCCAAGCGCATTCCGGCGATAAAGCTCAAGCTCAAGGACTCGCCCGTCTACGTGGGCGTCAACAAGGGCCAGCCCGAGTTGCTGGCCAAGGTGAATCAGATTCTTGCCACAGCCAAAGCTGACGGCAGCCTGGAGAAAAACGCGCTGCTGTGGCTCAAAGAGCCGCTGCCAGCCGACCTCTGATTGCTTGCGGCGAGACTACCCATGGCTTATCAGTTCGACTTTTTACCGGTGCTGCAAAACAGCGACCTGTTATTACGCGGCGCCCTGTTCACCCTGGAACTGACGGCCATCGGCACGCTGTTCGGGGTCGGCCTGGGGATTGTCGGCGCCGTGGTCCGGGCGTGGAATATCCGGCCTTTTGCCGCGCTGTTCGGGCTGTATGTCGAGTTGATTCGCAACACACCGTTTCTGGTGCAGTTGTTCTTTATCTTCTTCGGCCTGCCGGGCCTGGGCCTGCACATTAGCGAATGGCAGGCCGCCGTGCTGGCGATGGTGATCAACCTGGGGGCCTATTCCACGGAAATTATCCGTTCCGGGATTCAGGCCGTCCCCAAAGGTCAGCTGGAAGCAGCGGCGGCACTGGCCATGAGCCGGTTCGAAGCGTTCCGTTATGTGGTGCTGCAACCGGCGCTCGCCAAGGTCTGGCCGGCGCTGAGCAGCCAGATCATCATCGTGATGCTCGGCTCCGCAGTGTGTTCGCAAATTGCCACTGAAGAACTGAGCTTCTTCGCCAACTTTATACAGTCGCGCAACTTCCGGGCTTTTGAAACCTATGCCCTGACCACACTGATCTACCTGTGCATGGCCTTGCTGATTCGCCAGTTGCTGAACTGGATCGGCCGCCGTTACCTGACCCGGAGCCGCTGATGGATTTCACTTTCTGGGACATCGTGCGCAACTTGCTGATGGGTTTGCAGTGGACCGCAGCCCTGTCGATCGTCGCATTTATCGGCGGCGGTCTGATCGGCTTGCTGGTGATGCTGATGCGCATTTCAAAAAGCCGCTTCGCCCGCATTCTGGCGCGCGGCTATATCGAGCTGTTCCAGGGCACGCCGCTGTTGATGCAGCTGTTTTTGATCTTCTTCGGCGTCGCCCTGCTGGGTATCGACATCTCGCCGTGGATGGCAGCGGCGCTGGCCCTGACGCTGTTCACCAGCGCCTACCTGGCCGAGATCTGGCGCGGGTGCGTCGAGTCGATTGCCCACGGCCAATGGGAAGCCTCGGCCAGCCTGGCCCTCAGCCCTCTGGAACAGTTGCGCTACGTGATCATCCCGCAGGCGCTGCGGGTGGCCATCGCGCCGACCGTGGGCTTTTCCGTGCAGGTCATTAAAGGCACCGCCGTAACCTCCATCATCGGTTTCACCGAACTGACCAAGACCGGCAGCATGCTGGCCAACGCGACCTTTGAGCCTTTCATGGTCTACGGCCTGGTGGCACTCGGTTACTTCCTCTTGTGCTACCCCTTGTCGCTCAGTGCGCGCTATCTGGAAAGGAGACTGCATGCCTCTGCTTAGAGTTACCGCCCTGCATAAATACTACGGCGACCACCACGTACTTAAAGGCATCGACCTGACCGTCGAACAGGGCCAGGTGGTCGCAATCATCGGTCGCAGCGGGTCGGGCAAAAGCACTTTGCTCAGGACTCTGAACGGGCTGGAGTCCATCAACGACGGAGTGATTGAAGTCGATGACGAATATCTGGACGCTGCCCGGGCCGACTTGCGCAGCCTGCGCCAGAAGGTCGGCATGGTGTTTCAGCAGTTCAATCTGTTCCCGCACCTGAGCGTGGGCGAAAACGTGATGCTCGCCCCGCAAGTGGTGCAAAAAGTCCCCAAGGCCAAGGCTGCCGAACTGGCGCGCCAGATGCTGGAGCGGGTGGGTCTGGGCGACAAGTTCGATGCATTCCCCGAGCGCCTGTCCGGCGGGCAACAGCAACGGGTGGCGATTGCCCGGGCGCTGGCCATGTCCCCCAAAGTGCTGCTGTGCGATGAGATCACCTCGGCGCTCGACCCGGAACTGGTTAACGAAGTCCTGAGTGTGGTGCGCCAACTGGCCCGCGAAGGCATGACGCTGATCATGGTCACCCACGAAATGCGCTTCGCCAGGGAGGTCGGCGACAAACTGGTGTTCATGCACCAGGGCAAGGTGCATGAAGTGGGCGATCCGAAGGTGCTGTTCGCCAACCCGCAAACCCCGGAGCTGGCGAATTTTATCGGGACGGTGGAGGTGAATGGTTAAGCGCATCACCCCTGCGGGGGCGGGCGGGCTCGCGATACAGGCGACACGGTGAGCCAGATGCACCGTGTTGATGCCATCGCGAGCAAGTCCGCTCCCACAGAAAAACCGACCTGACACGGCACTTAAATCGCACACAAAAAAACGAATTGTCCCGGAACAACTAACATCATTGCTTTCGTGTTCCATATCAATGCATCTGACATCGCGCGTTGGCGCGAGCGTTTGATCGTGGCACGATGGCCGGGTTATCGACCGAGATCCCTCAACCATGCCCCAATCCCAAGCCAAGAATCCGTCCCTGATCGCCGCCATCGATCTGGGTTCTAACAGCTTTCACATGGTGGTGGCCAAGGCCCAGAATGGCGAAATCCGCATTCTCGAACGCCTTGGTGAAAAGGTGCAGTTAGCTGCCGGCATCGACGAAGATCGCAAACTCAACGAAGAATCCATGCAGCGCGGGCTCGATTGCCTCAAGCGTTTTGCCCAGCTGATCAACGGCATGCCGTTGGGCGCTGTGCGTATTGTGGGGACTAACGCATTGCGTGAGGCGCGCAACCGCAACGAATTTATCGTGCGCGCCGAAGAGATCCTGGGCCACACCGTCGAAGTCATTTCCGGTCGTGAAGAAGCGCGCCTCATCTATCTGGGCGTGTCCCACACCCTGGCCGACACCCCGGGCAAACGCCTGGTCGCCGACATTGGCGGCGGCAGTACCGAGTTCATCATCGGCCAGCGCTTTGAACCGCTGCTGCGCGAAAGCCTGCAGATGGGCTGCGTCAGCTACACCCAGCGTTATTTCCGCGACGGCAAGATCACTCCGGCCCGCTATGCCCAGGCTTACACGGCCGCGCGCCTCGAAATCATGAGCATTGAGCACGCCCTGCACCGTTTGGCCTGGGATGAAGCCATCGGCTCCTCAGGCACCATTCGGGCCATTGGCCTGGCCCTCAAGGCCGGCGGTCATGGCAACGGCGAGGTAAACGCCGAAGGCCTGTCCTGGCTCAAGCGCAAGCTGTTCAAGCTGGGCGAAGCGGACAAGATCGACTTTGAAGGCATCAAGCCTGACCGTCGCACCATCTTCCCTGCCGGCCTGGCGATTCTTGAAGCGGTGTTCGACGCTCTTGAACTCCAGCGCATGGATCACTGTGACGGCGCGCTGCGTGAAGGCGTGCTGTACGACCTGCTGGGCCGCCATCACCATGAGGACGTGCGTGAGCGCACTCTCGGCTCGCTGATGGAGCGTTACCACGTCGACCGCGAGCAAGCGAACCGGGTGGAACGCAAAGCCCTGCGCGCCTTTGACCAGGTGGCCAAGTCATGGGACCTGAAAGACGGTGTCTGGCGTGAACTGTTGGGCTGGGCGGCCAAGGTGCATGAAGTGGGCCTGGACATTGCCCACTATCACTACCACAAGCACGGTGCCTACTTGATCGAGCACTCCGACCTGGCCGGTTTTTCACGCGAAGACCAGCAAATGCTCGCGCTGCTGGTGCGCGGTCATCGTCGAAACATTCCAAAAGACAAATTCGCCGACTTTGGCGAGGACGGCATCAAGCTGATTCGCCTGTGCGTGCTGTTGCGCTTTGCGATCCTGTTCTACCACATCCGTGGCAACCAGGAAGCGTCGCAGGTGAAGCTGCGCGCCGAGGGCGACCACCTGGAAGTGATCTTTCCGGATGGCTGGCTTGAACAAAACCCGCTGACCCAGGCTGACTTCGAACAAGAAGCGCAATGGCTGACCCGGGTCGGGATTGTGTTGACGGTTTCGTAAAAAACCAGAAAAACCTGTGGGAGCGGGCTTGCTCGCGATTCAGACGGCGCGGTGTCTCAGGGAAACCGCGTCGATCCAATCGCGAGCAAGCCCGCTCCCACATTTGTTTATGGCTTACACCGAAGGCCCGGTGCTGACTGCCAGTACCGGCAAGCTCAAACGCTCAAGCAGCGTGGCTTGCGCGCTGCGCGGGTTCTGGTTGCCGGTTGGCGTGTTACGAATGTAACGCCCGTCCGACTGCAGGCTCCAGCTGTGAGTGTTGTCGGTCAGGTAGCACTCCAGTTCTTTCTTGACCCGCAAAATCAGCTTTTTACCCTCTACCGGGAAGCACGTCTCGACACGTTTATCGAGGTTGCGCTCCATCCAGTCGGCACTCGACAGGAACATCTGCTCTTCGCCGCCGTTGAGGAAGTAGAACACCCGCGTGTGCTCCAGGAAGCGACCGATGATCGAGCGCACATGAATGTTGTGCGAGACCCCGGGAATACCCGGTCGCAGGCAGCACATCCCGCGCACCACCAGATCAATCCGCACGCCGGACTGGCTGGCCTTGTACAGCGCACGAATGATTTTCGGGTCGGTCAGCGAGTTGAACTTGGCAATGATGTGCGCCGGCTTGCCCTCAAGGGCGAACTGGGTCTCGCGGGCAATCATGTCGAGCATGCCCTTTTTCAAGGTAAACGGCGCATGCAGCAGTTTTTTCATGCGCAGCGTCTTGCCCATACCGATCAACTGGCTGAACAACTTGCCCACGTCTTCACACAACGCGTCGTCCGAGGTCAGCAGGCTGTAGTCGGTATAGAGCTTGGCGTTACCCGCGTGATAGTTGCCGGTACCCAAGTGCGCGTAACGCACGATCTCCCCCGCCTCACGGCGCAGGATCAGCATCATCTTGGCGTGGGTCTTGAAGCCCACCACGCCATAAATGACCACCGCACCGGCGGCTTGCAGACGGCTGGCCAGTTGCAGGTTGGATTCTTCGTCAAAACGCGCACGCAGCTCGATCACCACCGTGACTTCTTTACCGTTACGCGCCGCATCGACCAGCGCATCCACGATTTCCGAGTTGGCGCCGCTGCGATACAGGGTTTGGCGCACAGCCAGTACATGGGGATCCTTGGCCGCCTGGCGCAGCAAATCAACCACCGGCGTAAAGGATTCAAACGGGTGCAGCAGCAAGATGTCCTGCTTGCTGACCACGCTGAAAATGTTCTCGCTGTTCTGCAGCAGCTTGGGGATCGCCGGGGTGAACGGCGTGTATTGCAGCTCCGGGTGGCTGTCGAGCCCCGTGATGCTGAACAGCCGCGTCAGGTTTACCGGGCCATTGACCTGATACAGCTCGGTTTCGTGCAGGCTGAACTGCTTGAGCAGGTAGTCGGACAGATGCTTGGGGCACGTGTCGGCCACTTCCAGGCGTACGGCATCGCCGTAGCGACGTGAGAACAACTCGCCACGCAGGGCGCGGGCCAGGTCTTCTACATCTTCGGTATCGACTGCCAGGTCGGCGTTACGGGTCAGACGGAACTGGTAGCAACCCTTGACCTTCATGCCTTGAAACAGGTCATCGGCGTGAGCGTGAATCATCGACGACAGGAAGACGTAGTTGTCCCCTGCACCGCCCACTTCTTCGGGCAACTTGATCACGCGCGGCAACAGGCGCGGTGCCGGGATAATCGCAAGGCCCGAATCACGGCCAAAGGCATCGATACCTTCAAGCTCGACGATAAAGTTCAGGCTCTTGTTCACCAGCAACGGGAACGGGTGCGTCGGGTCCAGCCCGATAGGGGTAATGATCGGCGCAATTTCGTCGCGGAAGAACTTGCGCACCCACGCTTTGATTTTGGTGTTCCAGTGGCGGCGACGAATGAAACGCACCTGATGCTTTTCAAGCTCTGGCAACAGAATGTCGTTGAGGATCGCGTATTGGCGATCAACATGGCCG
>JBILYW010000142.1:0-7549 GCA_044377555.1 Pseudomonas sp. | reverse complement strand
GGGCAAACTCCATGGGGCGGCTCTCGTCGTTGTCAGGTGGGTCAGGCACGAGCATGTAAGAGTGCCGCACGGGTGCAATCCCTGAGCCGGACTAGTCCGTTCGGGCAGGGTGCGTGCCTGGGGATTGCCCGGCAAGCGGGCTGTCAAAAATAATTTGCATGATTACGGTATTACCACCGGGTAAGGGCGACATTCCGGGCGGCATTCGATATAGGGATGGACCGAGCCATCGGTATTTTTGACGTTATAGATCTGGTTCAGGCCGCTCAGAGAGAGGGTGACCGGGTTGTCGTTCATGGTTTCATCCCGGCCAGACTCCGGGTTGACGCGGGACATTGAATATCAGGGAAGGGACTTAAGCGCTGATGTTGATGACACTTCTGGATTCGCCTGCCGCCCATGCGCTGGAGGCGCCAGCGGCCACAGTCAACACGGAACCTGCGATGAGATAAACCGTTTTTTGAGCATGATATTTTTCTGTTGTGTAATTGAATTGAACAGGCTCACTCAATATGAACCTGTGTTGTTTATCGAGCTGTTTAAGAAGTTTAATGCGAGTGTGCGCTGATCATTAAATTGATGCATAAAATGTGCGAACTTTCAGCGGCCAAAAGTATCCATCAAGTTGTTTTCTGTGCCTATATAACTCTAGTAGTCCTTTTCTCCTATTTGTGTAGTCTAAGGCTGTTGAGTGTCGGATGAAATTGCATATATCGCGTCAATTTGTAGGGTCTCGCGAGCAAAAACACAAGAATATCAATTGGATGGTTATAGTTTGTCGGTTTGATGGGCGGTCGATGATTTTGCGTGTTGCTTTGTTGGATTGAATGGTTTTTTTTAAATGCTGCGGATAAAAGTTATATCTTGATGGTTGGCCGGGTTATATCGTTTTGAATTAAAAACATTATATCTTTTTGATGGTGTGGGGTACGTGGCTTGAGTTGATTATTAGGTTGTGTTTTAAGTTGTGTTTTATTGCAATGTGGAAGATATAAAAAATGATGAATCAACACAGTTATCTGTATGAAACGGACGGGCGTGACGGGGTAGATAAACGTCAGAGTCGGGAACGCAGCAGCCGCAGCCCCCGGGTGTTCGCGGCCGGTGACTTGAAGCTGCTGTTACTGGAGTTGATCGGTGAGCAGCCGCGTCACGGCTATGGCCTGATCCAGTATATCGAGGCCTTGTTTGACGGCGCTTACAGCCCCAGCCCCGGGATCATCTATCCGACTTTGGCCTGTCTTGAAGCGGCGAACCTGATTGACGTCTGTGTTCAGGGCGACAAGAAGTGCTACAGCATCACTGAAACGGGGCGTTCGGCCCTGGCTCAGCAAGAGGTCGCCCTCGATGGTGTGCGCATGCGCATCGAGGTCAGCAGGCGCTCGTTGTGCAGCCTGGACCGGCCGGCAGAGATTCACGAGGCGGTGCACAACTTGCGTCATGCCTTGCAACTGCACAGTGGCCTCTGGAGCCCGACCGAGATCGAGCGGGTGCACAACCTGCTCAACAACACCGCCAAAGCCATAGTCGACGGGCCAGCAGGGAGCGATTCGGCGACTCTTTTCAAAAAACACGGGTGATGTTGTGGGAGCTGGTTTGCCAGCGATACAGACGCCGCTGCGTGCCTGACGCACTGCGCATGCCGTCGCTGGCAAGCCGGCTCCCACAGGCCTTTGTTTAGTCTCAACGGACGATGATCCGCCCCCTGCGCCTTCCCATACTGCCCCCATGCCTTTGCCAACCCGGGAGCACCTGTGAACAGCGCAACTCATACCGCATTTCACACCAGTATCGACGCAGGCGTCGCTGAGCTGGTGATCGACAGGCCACCTGTCAATGCCCTCAACAGTCAGGAATGGCTGGATCTGGCGCACACCCTCGAAGCCCTGGGTCAGGACCCGCAGGTGCGGGTCATCGTGATTCGCGCCGAAGGCCGCGGTTTTTGCGCCGGTGTCGATATCAAGGAACTGGACGCCCACCCGGAGCTCATCGTCAAGGTCAACGCGGGCAACTACGCCACCTTCAAGGCGGTGCATCGCAATCCGGTGCCGGTGATCGTCGCGGTTCACGGTTATGTGCTTGGCGGCGGGATCGGTATTACCGGTGCCGCCGACATCGTGGTCGCCTCGGATTGCGCCACCTTTGCCCTGCCGGAAGTCGATCGCGGTGCCATGGGCGGCGGTGCGCATTTGCAGCGTCTGTTCCCGGTGCAAAAAGTCCGTTACCTGTTCTTTACCGGCGACAAGATCGGTGCGGTCGAGGCCCAGCAATACGGCTTTATCGAGCGCGTAGTGCCGCGGGAGCAGTTGCGCGAAACCGCGTTGCAGATCGCCCACAAGATTGCCAGCAAAAGCCCGGACATGATCCGCATCGCCAAAGAGGCGTTGAACGGTATCGAAGACGGCAACCTGGAAGACAAATACCGCTGGGAGCAAGGTTTCACGCTCCAGGCGTACACCAGCGCGGACTCCGCTGAAACCCGCCGCGCGTTCGTCGAAAAACGCGACGCCACCTTCTGAGGAGCTGACGATGGACCTGACTTACTCCCCCAAACAAAAGGCCTTTCGCCAGGAGGTACGCCACTGGTTGGCGGCCAACCTGCCGGCCGAACCCTTGGCCAGCTACGACACCCGCGAAGGTTTTGAACAGCACCGCCAGTGGGAAGCCAAATTGTTCGACAGCCGTCTGTCGATGGTGATGTGGCCCACGGCGCTGGGCGGTCGCGGTTGCGACCTGATCGAGTGGCTGATTTTCGAAGAAGAATATTACGGGGCCGGCGCGCCGATGCGGGTCAACCAGAACGGCCAGTTACTGCTTGGTCCCACCCTGATGGAGTTCGGCACCGAAGCACAGAAAAAACGCTTTCTGCCACGCATGGCTGCCAGTGCCGATATGTGGGCCCAGGGCTGGTCCGAGCCGAATGCCGGTTCGGACATGGCCGCGATCACCAGCAAGGCCACCCGCGACGGCGACAGCTACGTGCTCAACGGCCAGAAAACCTGGTCGACCCGGGCCATTTTTGCTGACTGGCTGTTCGGCCTGTTTCGCAGCGACCCCACGTCGAGCCGCCATCACGGCCTGTCGTTCGTCATGGTGCCGCTCAATGCACCGGGCGTGACCGTGCGTCCGATCAAGGCTCTCAATGGCAAGGATGCGTTTGCCGAAGTATTTTTCGACGACGTGCGCATCCCCCTGGAAAACCGCATCGGTGATGAAGGGCAGGGCTGGCACGTGGCGATGGCCACCGCCGGTTTCGAGCGTGGCTTGCTGCTGCGTTCCCCGGCGCGCTTTCAGTACACCGCCCGCAAGTTGGTCGAGCTGTACCAGGCCAACCGCGCCAGCGCCGACCGCGACCCGAGCCTGGGTGAGGCGGTGTGCAAAGCCTGGATGGACGCGCAAGCCTACGCCTTGTCCGCCTACCACACAGTGGGCCGCCTGAGTCGAGGGGCGCAGATTGGTGCCGAATCGAGCACCAACAAAATCATCTGGTCGGAACTGGATTTGCGCATGCATGAAACCGCCATGCGCATCCTCGGAGCCAGCGGCGAACTGACCGGCAAATCGGCGGATGGCCACGACTGGATGGAGGGCTTCCTGTTTGCCCAGGCCGGGCCCATCTACGCCGGAACCAACGAGATCCAGCGCAATATCATCGCCGAGCGCATGCTCGGCCTGCCGAAGTGAGGCCGGGGATGGACTTTACCTTTACTGACGACCAGCAAACCTTCCGCGAAGCCATCAGCCGCTTTTTGATGACCGAAGCGGCGCCGGAAATGCTTCGTGAAATCTGGGAAACCGACGCGGGTCGCTCCCCGGACCTGCGCAACAAAATTGCCGAACAGGGCCTCACGGCGCTGTCGGTGCCCGAAGCCTTCGGTGGCCTGGGCATGGACGATGTGGCCTGGGCCCTGATGACTCAGGAGCTGGGTTACTACGCCATCCCGGACTCCCTGGCCGATACCGCCTATGTGGCCAGCGCCCTGATTGCCGGGTTGCCCGACAGCGTTGCCCGTCGCGGCGAATGGCTGGAAGGCATCGCCGACGGCAGCCTGCGGATTGCCATCGGCCATCCGGTGAACCCGTTGGTGGCCGATGCCGCCCACGCCAATTTGCTGCTGCTGGCCCATGGCGATGAAGTTCACGCCGTGCCGCGCAGCCAGGTGGATGTGCAAGGGCACAGCAGCATCGATGCCTCGCGGCGTCTGGCCCAGGTCAGTTGGCAACCGGGTGTTGCCACCTTAGTGGCCCAGGGCGAGCAGGGCCGGGCCTTGTGGGCGCAAACCCTGGACCGGGGCGCGCTGTCGGTGGCCGGGCAACTGATTGGCCTTGCCCAGCGCATGCTGGATTTGTCGGTGGACTACGCCGCCCAGCGCAAGCAGTTCGGCAAGCCGATCGGCAGCTTCCAGGCGGTCAAGCATCACCTGGCCGACGTCGCCACCCAGCTCGAATTTGCCAAACCGGTGCTGTACCGCGCCGCTTATGCCCTGGCTCACGGCGAGAAAAACGCCTCGGTGTGGGTGTCGCAAGCACGCCTGGCGTGCTGCGAAGCCAGCTGGCTGGCGGCGCGCCACGGCATTCAGGTTCACGGTGCCATGGGCTACACGTGGGAAGTCGACCTGCAAATGTTCATGAAACGCGCCTGGGCACTGGATAACGCCTGGGGCGATCGCGCGCTGCATAAAAATCGTGTGGCCGAACATGTACTCAGCGGTGCGGCGCCTTTGGGCCCTGGCCATACCTTCGAGGATTGATTGATGCCCCAAGCCTATATTGTTGATGCCCTGCGCAGCCCCACCGGCAAGCGCAAGGGCGGCCTGGCCCATGTCCATGCGATCGACCTGGGCGCCCATGTGCTCAAGGCGCTGGTCGAGCGCAACCAGATCCCGGCCGACGAATACGACGACGTGATTTTCGGCTGCGTCGACACCATCGGCTCGCAGGCCGGTGATATCGCCCGCACCAGTTGGCTGGCCGCCGGTTTGCCGCTCAACGTGCCCGGCACCACGATTGATCGCCAGTGCGGCTCCTCGCAGCAGGCGCTGCACTTTGCCGCGCAAGCCGTAATGAGCGGCACCCAGGATGTGATCGCGGTTGGCGGTGTGCAAACCATGACCCAGATCCCGATTTCTTCCGCGATGCTGGCCGGTCAGCCGCTGGGTTTCAGCGATCCGTTTTCCGGCAGCAAAGGCTGGAAAGCGCGTTTCGGTGACCAGCCGGTGAACCAGTTCTACGCTGCCCAGCGCATTGCCGATCACTGGAACATCAGCCGTCAGCAGATGGAAGCCTACGCCCTGGAAAGCCATCGTCGGGCACTGGATGCCATTGCCGGGCGCCGTTTCGTCAACGAAATCGTGCCCTGCGAAGGGGTGTGGGACGACGAGACCCCGCGTCACACCAGCCTGGCCAAAATGGCTGAGCTGGAGCCTGTGGCCGCCGAATTTCCGTCGATCACCGCCGCTGTTTCCAGCCAGACCTGCGATGCCTCGGCGGCGTTGCTGGTGGTCTCGGAAGCGGCGCTCAAACGCTACAACCTTACGCCTCGGGCGCGGATTCATCACCTGTCGGTGATGGGCGACGACCCGATCTGGCACCTCACCGCACCGATTGCCGCGACCCGTGCCGCACTGAAGAAAGCCGGCATGAGCATGAACGACATCGACCTGGTGGAGATCAACGAAGCCTTTGCCTCGGTGATCATGGCCTGGGCCAAAGAACTGGATTACGACCCGGCCAAAACCAACGCCAATGGCGGTGCAATTGCTCTCGGCCATCCATTGGGCGCCAGCGGCGCACGCTTGATGACCAGCCTGCTCAACCAGCTGGAGCGTACCGGCGGCCGTTATGGCTTGCAGACCATGTGCGAAGGCGGCGGGCAAGCCAACGTGACGATAATTGAGCGCCTCTAGGAGCATTGACATGGCAATTTGTGCAGGACGTACCGTCATCATTACTGGCGCCGGCGGCGGTTTGGGCCGGGCCTATGCATTGGCTTTTGCCGGGCAGGGCGCCAACGTGGTGGTTAACGATATTCGCCGTGACGCCGCTGAAGAAGTGGTGGACGAAATACGCGAACTGGGCGGTCAGGCGATCGCCAATGCCGATGACATCACCACCGTTGCCACGGCGCAAGACATCGTCGATGCGGCCCTGGCTGCATTTGGCGAAGTGCATGTGCTGGTGAACAACGCGGGCATCTTGCGCGACCGGATGTTTATCAGCCTGAGTGAAGACGATTGGGATGCGGTGATGCGCGTGCATCTGAAGGGGCACTTCTGCCTGGCCAATATTCTGGGCAAGCGCTGGCGTGATCTGGCCAAGGCCGGGCAACCGGTAGCGGCACGCATCATCAACACCAGTTCCGGCGCCGGCTTGCAGGGCTCGGTGGGGCAATCCAACTACAGCGCGGCCAAGGGCGGGATTGCCGCCTTGACCCTGGTGCAGGCGGCAGAGCTGGCGCGCTATGGCGTGACGGCCAATGCGCTGGCCCCGGCAGCGCGAACCTCGATGACGGAAAGCGCAATGCCGGACGTGGTGAAGAAACCCGAAGACGGCGGCTTCGATGCCTGGGCTCCGGAAAACGTAGCACCGCTGGTGGTGTGGCTGGGCAGCGAACTGTCGGGCCATGTGACCGGGCAGATCATCGAAAGCCAGGGCGGACGCCTTTCCCTGGGCGATGGCTGGCGCACCGGGGTGACCCGCGACAAGGGCGCGCAATGGCAGCCCGAAGAAGTGGGTGTGGCCATGGGTCAGATCCTGGCCGAAGCCCCCGCGCCGCAAAGGGTTTGGGGTAGCTGAGCACTGATGGAAATGACCTGTTGGAGCTGGCTTGCCAGCGATTCAAGCGACGCGGCATACCTGCCAGACCGGGTTGATCCCATCGCTGGCAAGCCAGCTCCCACAGTGGAATTTTGTTTTAACTGGAGAATTCAACCATGAGACAAGCTCCCCCCTACGTGCCAGGCCACCAGTTGCTGGCCGGCAAGTCGATTTTGATCACCGCCGCTGCCGGTGCCGGCATCGGTTATGCCGCCGCCAAGCGCTGCGCCGAAGAGGGCTGCCGCGCCCTGATGATTTCTGATATCCACCCGCGCCGCCTCGAAGAAGCGGTGGAGCGTCTCAAGGCCGAAACCGGGTTGCAGGCGGTGTTCGGGCAGTTGTGCAACGTCACCGTCGAAGCCGATGTACAGGCGCTGGTCGCCGCCGCCGAAGACGCATTGGGCGGGGTCGACGTGTTGATCAATAACGCAGGGCTTGGCGGTCAGGTACGCCTCACTGAAATGACCGATCAGCAATGGTCCTCGGTGCTGGATATCACCCTGACCGGCACCATGCGCATGACCCGCGCCATGCTCCCGCACATGGAGCGCCGTGGCGCCGGTGCCATCGTCAACAACGCCTCGGTGCTGGGTTGGCGCGCACAGAAAGAGCAGGCCCATTACGCTGCCGCCAAGGCCGGGGTCATGGCCCTGACCCGTTGCAGTGCGCTGGAAGCTGCCGAGAGCGGCGTGCGCATCAATGCCGTGGCGCCGTCCATTGCCTTGCATGACTT
>JBILYW010000141.1:0-7566 GCA_044377555.1 Pseudomonas sp. | reverse complement strand
GCTGGCTTGAACTTTATCAAGTCATTGTGGGGGCTGACTTTCCAGCGATGCAGGCACTCAATAAAAAAGGCGGTCAACACTGGGTGTTGACCGCCTTTTGTTAAATCAAACCGGTTAACCGGTCAGACTTATTCCCACTCAATCGTTGCCGGCGGCTTGCTCGACACGTCATACGTCACGCGGGAGATGCCTTCGATTTCGTTGATAATGCGACCGCTGACAGTTTCAAGCAGCTCGTAAGGCAGGTGCGCCCAACGTGCGGTCATGAAGTCGATGGTTTCTACGGCACGCAGGGCAACAACCCAGGCGTAACGACGGCCATCGCCTACAACGCCAACCGATTTAACCGGCTGGAACACTACGAATGCCTGGCTGACCTTGTGATACCAGTCGGCCTTGCGCAGCTCTTCGATAAAGATGTGGTCAGCACGACGCAGGATGTCGGCGTATTCCTTCTTCACTTCACCCAGGATGCGCACACCCAGGCCCGGGCCCGGGAACGGGTGACGGTAGACCATGTCGTACGGCAGGCCGAGTTCCAGGCCCAGACGGCGGACTTCGTCCTTGAACAGCTCGCGCAGGGGTTCAACCAGCTTGAGGTTCATCTCGTCCGGCAGGCCGCCCACGTTGTGGTGCGACTTGATGACGTGAGCCTTGCCGCTCTTGGCGCCAGCCGACTCGATCACGTCCGGGTAGATAGTGCCCTGGGCCAGGTACTTGATGTTGTCCAGCTTGCAGGATTCGGCATCGAACACGTCGATGAAGGTACGGCCGATAATCTTGCGCTTTTTTTCCGGGTCGCTTTCGCCAGCCAGGTTGCCGAGGAACTGCTCGGCAGCGTTGGCACGGATTACTTTGACGCCCATGTTCTCAGCGAACATGGCCATCACTTGCTCACCTTCGTGCAGGCGCAGCAGGCCGTTGTCCACGAATACGCAGGTCAACTGGTCGCCGATGGCCTTGTGCAGCAACGCCGCAACAACCGAAGAGTCAACGCCGCCGGACAGGCCCAGCAAAACGTTGTCGGTGCCAACCTGGGCACGGATGTTGGCGATTGCGTCTTCAGCAATTTTCGACGGCGTCCACAGGGCTTCGCAGCCGCAGATGTCGAGGATAAAGCGCGACAGGATGCGGCCGCCCTGCTTGGTATGGGTCACTTCCGGGTGGAACTGCACACCATAGTAGCCACGCTCGTCGCTGAACATGCCGGCGATCGGGCAGCTTGGAGTGCTGGCCAGAACGTGAAAGTCGGATGGCATTCTGGTGACCTTGTCACCGTGGCTCATCCACACGTCCAGACCGAACAGGCCGTCAGCGTCGATATGGTCTTCGATGCCGTCCAGCAGGCGGCTTTTGCCGACTACGTCTACGCGGGCATAACCGAACTCACGCAGCTCGGAACCTTCAACCTTGCCACCCAGCTGTTCAGCCATGGTCTGCATGCCGTAGCAGATGCCGAAGACCGGTACGCCCAGGTCAAACACGGCTTGCGGCGCGCGCGGGCTGCCAGCTTCGTGCACGGATTCCGGACCACCGGCAAGGATGATGCCTTTAGGTGCGAATTCGCGGATCGCTGCGTCGTCCATGTCGAACGGGTGCAGTTCGCAGTAAACGCCGATTTCGCGAACGCGGCGGGCGATCAGCTGGGTGTACTGGGAACCGAAGTCGAGGATCAGAATGCGGTGAGCGTGAATGTCGAGGGCCATGACAAAATCTCGATTAATTTCAGAAACAACACGGGGCTGAATCAAACAGCCCCGGTGACTTAATTCGTATCGCCCCCAGGTTTTGGCCTGGGGGCGACCACTATCAACTTACGCGATAGTTTGGCGCTTCTTTGGTGATCTGCACGTCGTGGACGTGGGATTCAGCCATGCCGGCACCGGTAATACGTACAAATTCAGGTTTGGTGCGCATTTGTTCGATGTCGGCACAGCCGGTGTAACCCATCGAAGAACGCAGACCGCCCATCAGCTGGTGCACGATTGCAGTCAGCGAGCCTTTGTATGCCACGCGACCTTCGATGCCTTCCGGCACCAGCTTCTCGGCACCCGCGGAGGAGTCCTGGAAGTAGCGGTCAGAAGAACCCTGGGATTGCGACATCGCACCCAGCGAACCCATGCCGCGGTAAGCCTTGTACGAACGGCCCTGGTACAGCTCGATTTCGCCCGGTGCTTCTTCAGTACCGGCAAACATCGAACCCATCATGACGCAGGAAGCACCGGCGACGATGGCTTTGGACAGATCACCCGAGAAACGGATGCCGCCGTCGGCAATCAACGGAACGCCTGTGCCTTCAAGCGCAGCAGCAACATTGGCAATCGCGCTGATTTGCGGAACGCCAACACCGGCAACGATACGGGTGGTGCAGATCGAGCCTGGGCCGATACCGACCTTGACCGCGTCAGCGCCAGCTTCAGCCAGCGCCAGGGCAGCAGCGCCAGTGGCGATGTTGCCGCCAATGACCTGAACTTCAGGGAAGTTCTGCTTGACCCAACGTACGCGATCGATCACGCCTTTGGAGTGACCGTGAGCGGTATCGACAACTACCACGTCAACGCCGGCAGCCACGAGGGCGGCTACGCGATCGGCGGTGTCCTTGCCAGTACCGACCGCAGCGCCTACGCGCAGACGACCTTGATCGTCCTTGCTGGCCAGCGGGTAAGCCTTGGCTTTTTCGATGTCGTTGACGGTCATCATGCCTTTGAGGGCGAATTTGTCGTCAACGATCAGCACGCGCTCGATGCGGTGCTTGTGCAACAGTTCGCGGGCTTCTTCCTTGTCGGCGCCTTCCTTGACCGTGACCAGACGCTCTTTGGGCGTCATCACGTCACGGACGGTAGCTTCCAGACGGTTTTCAAAGCGCACGTCACGGGACGTCACGATGCCGACCAGGTCGCCATTGTGCAGTACGGGTACGCCGGAAATGTTGTGCTGGTGGGTCAGTTCAAGCAGTTCACGTACCGTGGCATCAGCCTCGATGGTGATTGGCTCTTTGACCACACCGGCTTCGAAACGCTTGACCTTGCGAACTTCGTGAGCTTGCTGCTCGATGGTCATGTTCTTGTGGATGATACCGATACCGCCTTCCTGAGCCATGGCGATTGCCAGACGGGCTTCAGTTACGGTGTCCATTGCGGCGGAAACCAGCGGAATATTCAGTTCAATGCCACGGGTCAAACGAGTCTTTAGGCTGACTTCGTTCGGGAGAACCTCGGAATAACCGGGGACGAGAAGGATGTCATCGAATGTGAGTGCTTCTTGGCTGATACGCAGCATCGCTGGGGCTCCCGAGCGGGAAAATGGAAGCGCGCCATTGTACTCAAAACACCTGCGTCTCTCAACGTAAACCTTTAGAGAGTTTTGCGCTAAGGCCCATGATTTATTGACCCACAGGGCAGTTTTACATGTGTGGGAGCGGGCTCGCTCGCGAAGGCATCACCGCGCAACGCAGCTGAACAGAGCCGCCCGCATTGCGGGCAAGCCCGCTTCCACAGTTTTAGAGTTCGACTTTCACCCACGCCACCGGCTGATCAAGCCAGTCGGCGAACTCGTCGAGGAAGCTTTGCTTGAAGCCTGCTTCGGCCCAGTTGTTGAAAATGAAACCCAGATTGGAAAACGCACACGGCTGCAAAAACAGAAAGCCGTTGATGTCGTCTTCATGGGTGCACAGCGGGCAAATAAAGTTGTCGGTACGCCCCGGCATCCAGTCTTCAAGGCTGTCGAACAACGCCTCCCCCACTTCCTTGCGGCACTCGGCGCAGCCGGCTTCTTCAAGAAAGCCCTTGGACGGGGTGTAGATGCAGCGCTTGGTGATGATCTCCAGACCATTGACCGGCTGGCCGAACGGCAACGCCTCGGGGTTCAGCACCACGTCCCGGGCACCCGGTGCGATGGCGTAGGCCATGCCATTGCCGGTGCGGCCACAGGTGGTCAGCTCTTGCGCAATGATGTTCTTGCGCACCAGCCAGCGCACGATCGCCCGGGCCCGGGGTTCGTGAACCGGCAAGGTGGAGATTTTAGGAACGATGATGCTTTGCGAGTTCATGGATACGGCACGTGTACGTGGGATAAGGGCAACACACTGAAACTGTGGGAGCGGGCTTGCTCGCGATCATATCGCCGCGATCTGGCTGCCGCACCGCAGTGCCTGCATCGCGAGCAAGCCCGCTCCCACAGAGTTGATCAGGCGCGCAGCTTAAAGCCTCACACCGCGAGGTCAAGCACTCAGATAGCGCGCTATCAGCGCAATCCCGCTGGCCAGTACCAGCCAGGTCACCAGGCGCACAAAGGCCTCGCGGGACAATTTGCGGGTCAGCCGTCGGCCGATCCACAGCCCCAGCGCCATGGCCGGCAACAGACAGACGGCCAGCAACAGCAGCGCACCATCCGCATACACACCCGCAATCACGAACAAACTCAAGCGCACCACGGTACTGCAACTGATCAACGCACTTTGGGTGGCGCGCGCCGCGTCTTTGGGCAAGCGTGCATTCAGATACAGCGCATACAAAAAACCACCGCTGCCGAACAATGCGCCAAATAGCCCGCCCGTGACGCCGGTCGGGATCGCCCAGACGGGTGCAACTTCGGTCGGTCGCACCTTTACCGCCAGGCTGTACAGCGCGTAGGCACTGATAAAGATCCCCATCAACAGCAACAACAGGTCGGACTTGAGGTTGAGCAAGAACACCACACCGATGACACAGCCAATGGCCATACACGGCAGCAATCGCAACAGCTCCGGCCGTGAAACATCCCGGCGCGATGGCAACCAGTTACCAAACGCCGCGACAAAATCCAGCAGCACCAGCAACGGGATGATTTTCGACAAGGGCAAGCACAGGATCAGCAGTGGCCCCGCAACCAGTGCAGTACCGAACCCGGCAACTCCAAACACGATATACGCCAGCGCAATGGCCAGCTCCAGCAACACCCACTCTCCACCGGTAAATGGCAAATCCATTGCTTCGCTTCCCTGTTTTTTTGTGCGCGGACTTTAACCGGGCAGGTGCAGACAGAACAATCCACCCTTATGATGGCCCGCATGATTAAAGACCCCTTTGCAAGACTCAACCTCGACCGAGAAGTCCTGACCGTCAGCCAGCTCAATGGCCGGGCGCGGGTGTTGCTCGAAGACGTGTTCAGCAACATCTGGGTCGAAGGCGAAATATCCAACCTCGCCCGCCCGGCTTCTGGCCATGTGTACTTCACCCTCAAGGACAGCGGTGCCCAGGTGCGTTGCGCGCTGTTTCGCAACAACGCGGCGCGGGTGCGTCAGGCCCTGAAAGACGGCCTGGCGGTCAAGGTGCGCGGCAAGGTCTCGTTGTTTGAAGGCCGTGGCGATTACCAGCTGATTCTCGACACTGTAGAGCCCGCCGGTGATGGTGCGCTGCGCCTGGCCTTCGATGCCCTGAAAGAGAAACTCAGCGCCGAAGGCCTGTTCAGCCCCGAGCGCAAGGTCGCCCTGCCCGCTCACCCGCAACGAATCGGGATTGTCAGCTCGCCCACGGGCGCGGTGATTCGCGACATCATCAGCGTGTTTCGCCGCCGGGCACCGCAAGTCGAACTGACCCTGATCCCCACCGCCGTACAAGGCCGCGAAGCCACGGCGCAGATTGTGCGGGCTCTCAAGCTTGCCGATGCCCGGGGTTTTGATGCGCTGATCCTGGCCCGGGGCGGCGGTTCGCTCGAAGACCTGTGGTGCTTTAACGAAGAAGCTGTGGCCCGTGCCATTGATGCCTGCGTCACGCCAATCGTGAGTGCCGTGGGTCACGAAACCGATGTGTCCATCGCCGACTTCGTGGCTGACGTACGGGCGCCAACGCCGTCGGCTGCCGCAGAGTTGCTGGCACCGGACTCCAGCGACCTGCAACGCCGTATCGACAGCCTGCACCGCCGTCTGGTGATGCGCATCCGCGACCGCTTGATGCGCGACCGCCTGCGCCTGGATGGTTTGGCCCGTCGCTTGCGCCACCCCGGCGAGCGCCTGCGCCAGCAAGCCCAGCGCCTGGATGACCTGGACATGCGCATGCGCCGGGCATTCGAGCGCAGCCTCAACACTCGCCGCGAACGCTTGATCCGCCTCGAAACCCGTCTGGCCGCCCAGCATCCGGGGCGCCAGCTGGCCATGTTGCGCCAGCGCCTGGACAGCCTGGCCGAGCGCTTGCCAAGAGCCATGCGCGAAGGCCTCAAAGGTCGTCGACTGCAACTGCAAAGCCAGATGCAAACCCTGCATGTGGTCAGCCCGCTGGCGACCCTGGGGCGTGGTTACAGCATCTTGCTCGATGAACGCGGCAACGCCATTCGCAGTGCCGATCAAACCCAAAACGGCCAGCGCCTGAAGGCCAGACTGGGTGAAGGCGAACTGCAAGTACGCGTCGAGGACAACCACCTCACGCCCGTCACCCTTTCTTTACTGGATTAACTGATGTCGCGCTTTTTCCCTGCCGTATTGTTGCTCTGCCTGACCCTCAATGCTCACGCCGCCGACAGCTACATCACCCGCCAACTGAATAAACCGGTGCCGGGCGGGGTTGCCGTGATCGAGCTGGGCACCGCAACCCTGGCCCCCAAGGCTACCTATGACGGCAAGCCGGTACTGGTGATCAAGGAGCAGGACACCTGGCGCGCCATTGTCGGTATCCCGTTGAGCGTAAAACCCGGCAACCAGCGCATCAGCAGCGACGGGCGCGACCTGGGCTTCACCGTGGGCAACAAGAAATACCCCGAGCAGCGGATCACGCTCAAGAACCAGCGCCAGGTCAATCCCAACCCGGCGGACATCAAGCGCATCGACAACGAACTGGCGATCCAGATCAAGGCCTACCGCACCTTCAGCCCCAACACGCCAAGCAACCTGCTGCTGGACAAACCGGTCAACGGGCCGCTGTCGAGCAAGTTTGGTGTACGCCGGTTTTTCAATGGCGAAGAGCGTAACCCCCACGCTGGCCTGGACTTCGCCGTTCCGGCAGGCACGCCCATCAAGACCCCGGCTGCAGGCAAAGTGATCTTGATCGGCAATTACTTCTTCAATGGCAACACCGTGTTTGTCGACCACGGCCAGGGCTTTATCAGCATGTTCTGCCACATGTCGAAGATTGATACCAAAGTGGGCCAGCAACTGGCGCGCGGCGATGTGGTCGGCAAAGTCGGTTCAACCGGCCGTGCCACCGGCCCGCATATGCACTGGAACATCAGCCTGAATGATGCCCGGGTCGACCCGGCGATCTTTATCGGTGCCTTTAAGCCTTAACGTAAACGCGGCATCAACCA
This sequence comes from Pseudomonas sp., assembly GCA_044377555.1. Taxonomy (GTDB): domain Bacteria; phylum Pseudomonadota; class Gammaproteobacteria; order Pseudomonadales; family Pseudomonadaceae; genus Aquipseudomonas. The sequence continues at coordinate 291 of JBILYW010000141.1, read as the reverse complement.
CCCTTGCCTGCCCTGGCAGATCTGGCGTGGCATGCCAAGGCGGCCAAACGAATAAGTGTTGGGGCCCAGTTTCAACACTTGGAGATAAACGTCCTCCCCCGGCGCACTCATGAATACCAGTGGCTTGTCATCACTGAGCGTGTCTCCCTGCTTGCGCGTCATTTTGGTGACCCTGTTTTTCAGATAAGGCCCCGCCTGCACATACTTGAAATCAATAAAGCGATGAAAGTTGTGTACCTGGGTCTGGTCATTTTTCACGAGCTGCACTTTGCGGCCGCTGATCCGTGAGAA